>NZ_JBJMLX010000358.1:0-2823 GCF_045805085.1 Niastella sp. | reverse complement strand
GGTATACGATCATGCACGATTCAACGCTTCGGGTAACCTTTGGTACCAACCAGCCTTCACCGGTGCAGTTGTACCTCAACACCTCGGTTACCCCCGCTGTGGCTTCCAGTGGCGATGCAGTGTATAAAGGCACGCCCACCGGGTTGTATATCTATAAAATGGTTGACCCGAATGTGATCAACAACAGCGTGGGTACTACCGCCCGGGTGTTGCCACTGATCCGGTATGCGGAAGTGGTGCTGAATTTTGCGGAGGCCACCAATGAAGCGGTGGGTCCTGTAACGGAAGTGTATCAGTCCCTGGAAGCCATCCGGCAGCGGGCTGGTTTACGCCCCTGGCAATTGCCTGCCGGTTTAAGCCAGGCGCAGATGCGCGCCGTGATCCGGAAAGAAAGAAGACTGGAACTGGCTTTTGAAGGATTTCGCTTTTGGGATGTACGCCGCTGGCTGATCGCCGATCAAACCGAAAACCAAACCATGCACGGCATGGAGGTTGACCGCGGACCGGACGTGGTGTATAAACCATTCGTTGTGCGAAAACACAATTTCAGCAAGGCCATGTACCTGTGGCCGCTGCCCCTGCCGGAGGTAGCCAAATCACCCGAACTGTTACAGAATCCATTATACTAACTGAGATAGCTATATGAAATGCGAAGCATTCGCGAACGCCATTAAAAAAATATGTATGAATGTGAGCAAAAAGATATTAACACCCATACTATGTTTACTTGGCTTTTTTGCCTGTAAACCGGAACTGTTGGTGGCCCCATCAGAACCTGTCAAGAACCTGACGGGCAGCTGGCAGATCATAAAAGCCACGCGCAATGGTACGGACCTTACCACCCGATTCAACTTCTCACAATTCAAAATTCATTTTACCGACAGCACCTATACCATCGATAGCCTGGTGCCGTTTATCGTGAGCCATAATGGGAAATGGTCGTTCGACGATCCCATCTATCCTTTTAAGCTCAGCTTTCAGGCTACAGACAGCAGCGCCAGAACATCCCCGCTGCAGTATCCTGTTACCGACGGGCAGCGCAACCTCATCATCACGTTCAGCCCCGGCTGTAGTTTGAACACCTATCAATACACCCTTCAAAAAGCGAACTAATGCAAGATCAGTCAATACAACAAAAACCATCGGGTAAACGCAGGTTTTCGGCCGGTGTGGTGTGGAAGCTCATCGGCGCCGGGTTGCTGCTGATCATGGCAGCCTGTTCCATAACCATCGATAATGTGGCCATACCCGGTAGCATCAGCGGCGGCAGCACCCTGCCCATCACGTTGAACGTAACCATTAGCACCAACCAGGTGCAAACTTCCAACTTTATGGTAGCGGTGCTGGTGCCCAAGGTATGGAAGACAGCACAAAACGCCACCATCACTTTTTCCAGCGATATCACCTCCGGCGACCAGGCCATGTCGGTGATCCCGGCGGGAACGCCCGCGCCGCAGGGCGGTGGTATGGACTGGCCCACGTTACTGGCCACTAAAATTGGTAATGGTGGTAACCTGTTGCCCGATTACGAATGGGTGGCGTTTTATTCCAATACCAGTTATTCGGTAGATGCCAATGCTACCATCCACGCTACAGTAAGTATTAAGATCAAAACAAGTCCTGATAACCTCTTATTCAAACTGGGTTACTGTGTGGCCAACAGTACAGATGGCCTGAGCAGTTCCGACCGCTATGCATCGGCGTTCTCCGGTTGTTTCCAGGTGAACGGTACCGGCGACCTGATCGATTTCTGTAATCCCCAGATCTCCACCGTTGATCCGCGCGCCTCGCTCGACAATGATATCATCACGCTCACTTTTGATGGCGGCGTGCAATCAACTGCGCTCGACAACGCTTCACAGGTATACCTGTGCATTTCGGGGATCACCGATACGGGCGACAGTCTGGCTGTTTGTACGCAAACCGATGCCACGAAGATGACGGCGCTGGGTTTGAACAAATGGCAAAAAGACATCTGGCCAAGAAAACTCTTCAATCTCACCGATAAACAACACCTCACCGGGCTCCGGTATTTTTTTACCGATGCCAGTGGTATCAACAAGGTGGGGTATGCCGGTGGACCGGCGCCATTCCTGTATACGTTCAAATGCCAATAACAACTAACTGCACAATTCAACTGCTTTTTATGGTTCATACCAGCATATATAAAAACATAGTAAAAACAGGCAGCGTGTTGTTCCTGGCGCTGTTGTACATCGCCTGGCCGGATACCTGCCTGGCGCAAACCGCTGTTACAGGAACGGTGGTGGATGACCACGGTTATCCAATCCAGGGAGCCCTGGTGCACCTGAAAGGAGAAAAATACGCCCAGGTCACCAATAAGGATGGTGTTTTTGAATTGACCGCCACCCCGGGCGCTGTACTGGTGTTTGAATATCCCGGCTATAACACCATAGCCATAAAAGCGGGCAGCAGGCAGCCGTTGTTCGTGCGGTTATCGACCCGTTACCTGCAGCAAACAGTTGCGCCGCAAAGCAACACCTTACCCGCGGGGGATACGATCTATATTCCAAATAAAGCAGCGCCCGATTGGCAGGTGCTGTATGGCCAAACCAATGCCAGTTCATTTTTAGGTTCTATTGCTACAATAGGCGTGAATCAGTTGGGCGCCACCCCCGCCTCCTCTTATACGTATGCATTGCCCGGGCGGTTGACCGGGTTGAATGTGATGCAGACCAGTGGCTTTTATACGCCGCTAACGGGCAGCCTTACCAGCCGCGACATCTTTGTAGGGAACATTCCCAACAATACCAGCGGGGCGGGGCCTACCGATAATACCGAGTTCAATATTCAGCTCAGAGG
>NZ_JBJMLX010000357.1:0-5985 GCF_045805085.1 Niastella sp. | reverse complement strand
TATGCACCTGAATGGTGCATTGATCGTTGGTGACCGTTTCCACATCTTCCAGTGCAAACCGCATGTGATTCCTGTTCATGGCCACTTCGCCCGACATGGTATCGATGTAGCTATCAGGCTGGTTTTTATTGGCATACCGGTACAGCACATGAAAGCTCAGGAAGTTGGCCGACCTGTACGCCTGCTGCACCTGTTGCATAAACTGTTTTACTGCGTTGGTACTGTCTGCTGCATCAGCTGCAGTTGTAACGAAACAAACAGATAATACCAGGACGAAAATCTTATTCATTTTAAGCCACTTTTTCATTGCTCATTTTTAATTCCTTATTCTTAATTCCTACTGTTCTTTCGACAGGGCGCTTCTGCTTTCTTTGATCGTTTGTACGCCACGCTCTGTTTCCTTTTTCACCCGCACCAGCGTACCGTCATCGTCATATTCATAGAAGGTAGCATAGTTGTTCTCATCCAGTTCTGCCATCAACCGCAGGTTCACGGCATTGTATACAAACGATTTCATTTGTGCATTGAACGGATGAATGCGGATGTCGTCGAAATAGGTAGTAGCCGAGTCGGAAGCCGTTAGTGTCACCTTCATTTGGGTAGCATTGGCCGGAATGTCTACTACAGATTCGTACCGTTGCCAGCCTTCTACCAGGTTACCTGAAGGGTTCAGCGTAATGTTATTTACACTACCGCCTACTGTAAAGCTTACCACAATGTGGTTACGGGAATAACCTTTACACAAACAACTGTTGTCTTCTTTTACCCAGCCGCCAATGAGCACTTTTTTACCGGCTATGGGTGCAAAGCTGGGCACGATAGTGCTCTTTGAAGCCTTCAGGCCATTGAGTTTGGCGCCACAGTTGTCTGATTTCATATTAGCTGTAAGCTGCGGTACTATTTCATCTGACGCAACCTGCAGATCGGCGGTGATACCTACACCGGTATTTACATCCACCTTCAGGCTATAGAGTCCCGTATGGGCCTGTGCAGTGGTGAAACCAGTTTTAAACGCTGAGAAGTCGAATGGTTTGGCAACAGGACAGGCATTGTCACAGGTATTTGTTTCAAACCCATAATCTTCAAAACCTTCATAAGCGCCTTCCTGGTAATGGCTGTTTTGTAATACTGCTGTTGGCAGCGTTAAGCCATAGCCATAGATGCCTGCATTGTAGCGGCCCAGCGGATCTTTATTCTCCAGCTCAAATCCTTTGCGGTTAAACAAGGTGGTTTGGCTGTTCCATACCCAACGGGTGGTATCATAAGAAGGCACCCACTGGTTATTCTGCAAGATCCAGAATGGCGCAAAGTCTTGTATAACGCCATTGGTACGGGTATTGATGTAGCTCGAAGTATCAGATTCTATACGGCTGCCATAATATACATAGCCACGCAGCGGACGGAAATTACCCAGGATCCCGTATTGATATGGGTTAACGGTTGTATCGGTAATAGCGCTGTAACAACCGCTGTTATTTACATCTGTACATTGTCTGGTTGAATTATACCTTACTTCCAAACCAAAAGTATCGGGCATTGGCGGATGCATCACATACTTCACTTCCATCACCGGCCACTTGGCAGGATCAGCATACTTCTGCGAATACCAGGTTGAATAATAGTTTCCATAACCACTTTGCAGATAACCCGGCGGTTCTACAAATTCGCCGAAGGCACATTTTGAAGTATCGGCATGGAAGCCGGTTGCTCCTTGTGTAAGCATGAACGACGTAGCCGTATAGGTACCTATCCGGTAACCATCCACATATTCTTTTACATCGATGGTATCGTTCTGGAAGGGTACTGTTCTTTTTACTTCGCGGTACCAGTCACTATTATATACTTCTTCATGGTAACCAGACAATGGAATGGGTGAATACCAGCCGGCAACCAGCGATATGCTCAGGTTATCAACAGGATTTACCGAGTTGGCATTTGGCCACATGGGTGGTTTATGACCGCGTTGATCGGCCGTCAACAACAACCTGGCCGATAAGATCTCGGCGCTTTCGGGCACATCGTGAATTCTGGCGAAATCCATAATGGCCAGCGCATTCCGCTCATACCCACCCAGGTTAAGGTTGTTCTCCGTGATCAACCTGTCTGAAGCAGAGTCGATCACCGTTAACGAATCTTTGAAAGTAGGACAGGTTTGTGTTGACATCAGACTTGCAGAGAAATTCGGCGCTATGCGTACCGTGATCGTATCAGGCGACAGTATTTCTACATTGGCCTTTTTGAAGATCACGCCATCGGGCGTACAGCTGCCAACCGTATAATCGTAGTACGAGGCGCTGGAAGGCATCCGGCGGTACAGCTGTACCATCATATTTCCGATATAACATTCATATACTGTTTTTGTGGGATCGGCTGATACCGGTTTAAACAACTCATTCTTATTAGTATTCAACAAAGAACATTTTGTTATATCAAAGCCAGGTATTTCACCCGCTATTGCACCCACCGTTTTATAATCACTAAAGTCGTGTACAAATAATTCGTTGTTTTTTATCAGGTGGTCAAAGAAAGGCAGCATACAGCCGCAGGCCTCTTCCGCAAATTTGGCTGAATCACTATTGGTAGCAATGCAGCTCTTCGTGAGGTCAGTCTTTCTTTTATCGGCCACTTTCCAGTATTGCGCCATTTCACTGGCATCGGCAGTCACCACGTGGGTAGCGGTATCAAACACCAGGTGATAGTTGCCGTCCGTGCCGGTGCGTAAAGGACTGCGCAACGACACTACCGACCCTACGGAACCATTTATATTCCGGTGGCCCGACCGGATCACTTTCAGCGTAACATCGTTCCCCGAGAACGCCTTACCGTTCTTGTCAACCAGGTATAATTGCGGAGCGCCTCCGTGTACCAGGTTACTGTCTATTACCCATAATTTATAACTGTCAGCAAAGCTCGCTGTATCGCCAATTGCACAGCCTGTAGCGCCATAAGACTCCTTACTGTATACCAGCAGTTCATCGCCGCCTATCAGGTATTCGGTTGCATCATGGCCATTCAGACCATAGGTTATTTTACCATTTTTTACCTGCAGGTGCATCAGCAGGGCGTTAATGTTCTGGTAAGCCGGGCCAATACCTTTATATACCCAGTGTGAAGGATAACTAAACTGGTAAATGGGGTCGTTAAATTCATTTTGTGTTCTGGTAAGCAGGGGATCGCCCGTTTCTGCATCGTACATCATATTTTTTGTACTCACCTTACTTCCCTTTTCAATATGCACCACACTGTCAATGATGCCATACCGGTAGATCACTTTTGTCATGGCCGCCGAGCGGAACTGAGTGGTTTCCTTCTGGTACATCGGGATCAGGCTTGGAACGATGCCCGGAGCAGGACTGCCAGGGATCGAGAAGATGTCAACGTTCACTTCGGCATTGGCGCCAATAGTAACGGAAGTCTGGTCGCGCATATCGGCCATCAATTCCACATCTTTACCAATGATCGCCGTTGTATCTATCGTGCCATCCGGACTGATGGTGGTTACCACGTTACTCAGTTTCTTAGCGGTCACAACGTTATTATCAACGCGATAGAAATTCTCGGTATAGCTGATAAGCCCTACCGAATCGTTCTCCGAATAGGTGGCTTCTGAACGAAGCTTTCCATTCATATCGTTCAACTCCACTTTAAAACCCTGCGAAACGGTGAGGTAATTTTTTGCATCGATGCGCAGGAAGTTTCTCAGTGCAGGTTTATATCTCTTTTTGGTATCGTTGTCAAATACGGAGTAGTCCCAGAGCGTGGGGAAATCATAGGTTGTATAAAACCTCGATTCGGTATAGCCATTGGCTGAACGGGTTTTATTGGTGTGAATACTTCTTACCCGCACATTCCGGTAACCGATGGACGCACCAGGGAAAAACGCTTCACCCAATGGTTCTTCACTATACATGGCGGCAGCGGGGGCCATTACAGATATTTTTTCCTGGTATTCTATTGGCAGGTGGAAAGGATTTTCCTCGGCGCCTATCGTAGGTTCCCAGGCCGCTACCCCACTACTGATGCGGGTAGGTACGCCATTTACATTCTCCACCATGGTGTAATCGTAATTCTGACCATAGATCGCCTGCTGCTGCTTCTTATCTTTCAACCGCGTCATTTTATCCCACGAGTCGTAAATAAGAACAGATTTTACGCGAATGCCACCACCTAATTTCTTCAGGGCAGGACTATTCAACCGTACATAAGAACGGGCCAGCGTGGCATGGGAAGCCAGGTTATTGAATCTGGCATTATCAAAGCCATCCATCGCAGCACTTACAAATGGCATTAAAGGAATAAGATTGGTTACAGCCGTGAGCACATTGAATTTATCACCAGGCTCCCTGTCAGGGTCTACCTTGGAAGGCAGGTTCAACTTCACGAAATTAATGGCGGCCTGGGCCAGCGGACTGTAACCGCCGCTGCCATCCCCAGCTTTGCTCACGCCGGCCACTTTGATCCATATGATATTCGGATCGCTGGTAACGCCATACCATTTACCATTGTTGTAGGCAAAGTCAGGGTCGGCATAACAGGAAATATATTCCGAACCGGAGCCCCATTGATCAGTAGGCATATTTACAGCCATCCGGAAATACAACTTCTTCAACCCATCCAGGTACCGGGTAAACAGTTCCTGGTCATTTGCTACCCTCACAGGAATTTTTACAAAAGCAAAAAGATTATCAGTGATCTTTAAAAATGGGTCCACTTTATACAGACTATTATCATTACTCAACGCCTTTGAAGAGCCAAAGCCTGTCAGTTGCATCATTTGGGTAGCACGCCTGTTTTGTACATACCCGTAATCGTCGCTTTCATACTTCACTTTTATTCCACCACCAGAAGGCAGTTTGATGGAATCCATGGTCCAGGCAGCCGCATTGTAAGCAGCCAGTGCACTATCCTGTAAAGCATAAGGATAATCAGCATTTGATACCGGATTGCCATTTATGATCCCTGGGTTTTGCCTGGGGTCTTTATAGGTACCCCATTTATCGGTTGCATTGGTTATGTAACGTGGGTTATTATTATGATAATAGAACTCATAAGGATTGAGTCTGCCCTTATCGTTGTTATTATAGGTAAACCAGATCCTTTTCAGGGTTAATTTACCCGAATCGTTACCGGTGCCTTTATACCTGTTAATGCCCCGGCACAACTCATATGTATAGTCAAAATGTACTGTTTTTACGGGAGTGGCGCCTGTACCTTTCACCAAAAACTCAGCTTTTGAATACAGGTTTATTTCTTTGAGGCAATAAGCTTTTCTATTGTTCACTTTGGTACCATCTTCATGGATCGCCAGCAGGTCTTCGCGGTCCTGCAGGGTAAAGGTGGCGATCATGGTCTTTGATTCAATAGAATGCAGGTACCACAATTCTTTTTTACCACTGATATAATTCGCCTTATCGTCGCGGCTATAAGTCTTCAATCCTTCCGCATAATTGGCGCTGTCGCTGTAAGGTGCCCGCCATTCGTAGGGACTGGCAATGCCAGCAGTTTTTGAATAATTGAATCGCACCGCATCGCCCTGGTCATCATCACTGATCCCATTACCTGTTATATCAACATAGTCGGGTGATAATATGCCTGTCAACAGGAAGGAGTGGGCATAGGCCGGGATCTCCTGCCGGCTGTAATAGCCCTGCTTACCACTGGTGTTTTGCGTACTGTTTTCAACCCCGCTAAAAGCAGTCAGCCCCGTGAGATTATTGCCATGACCATTCTCAACAGAAAAGTTCACTTCTTTTTGCTCGAGGTTATATACCGGAATACCATATACGTACCGGCGACCATCAGGGTTCAACACATCTATTTCCGAAATATGACTGCTTTTACGGAAATTATTCACCCGGTCTTCACGGGTAATCACATTGTCCACAATGGCCGTATCGGTAAATACGGGTGGATAATAGTGTTTTATATTAATCGTATCCTTATCTCCCGAATAATTATCCTTAGTGAATTTCTTCGTGGGATCCT
>NZ_JBJMLX010000356.1:0-2110 GCF_045805085.1 Niastella sp. | reverse complement strand
TGCAGGTGTGCAGGACGCCGGTGTAAATTTCGCTAACCAAAGCACCTGGGTAGCGTATGATTCCGCTGCTGTAACTCCTGAGTTACTGCAAAACACTGTCCGTTCCATTGGGTATGATTTGGTGATTGATAAAGAAAATCAGCATGACGTGAAGGAAGAAGCGCAGCGCAAACATTATCGTCAGTTGAAACAAAGAACAATCTGGTCGGTGGTATTATCATTACCGATTGTTATCATTGGTATGTTCTTTATGAACATGCCTTATGGCAACTGGATCATGATGGCCCTGGCCACGCCGGTGGTATTTTTTCTGGGACGCAGTTTTTATGTAAATGCCTGGAAGCAGGCAAAGCACCGCAAAGCCAATATGGATACGCTGGTGGCACTCAGTACCGGCATTGCCTGGTTGTTTAGCACATTCAATACTATTTATCCTGAATTCTGGCACCAGCATGGACTGCATGCCCATGTGTATTTTGAAGCAGCGGCGGTAGTAATTGCGTTTATATCACTCGGCAAGCTGCTCGAAGAAAAGGCCAAATCAAATACCTCTTCGGCTATTAAAAAACTGATCGGTTTGCAGCCCCAGACAGTCATGCTGGTCGACGGGTCAGGCAATACACAGGAAATTCCCATTGCTCAGGTAAAAGTAGGTGACCTGTTGCTGGTGAAACCTGGCGAAAAAATTCCGGTAGATGGCAAAGTTGTCAGTGGTGAATCATATGTTGATGAAAGTATGATCACCGGTGAACCGCTTGCTGTTGCCAAAAAAAGTGACGATAACGTTTTTGCCGGTACTATTAATCAAAAAGGCAGTTTCCGGTTCCGGGCAGAAAAAGTAGGCGCAGATACCCTGTTGGCCCATATTATTAAAATGGTGCAGGAAGCACAAGGCAGTAAGGCGCCGGTGCAAAAGCTGGTAGATAAAATTGCAGGTGTGTTTGTTCCTGTTGTAATAGGTATTGCCATCCTTACTTTTATTTCCTGGATGATATTGGGTGGTAATAATGCCTTCACACATGCTTTGTTAACATCAGTTACTGTACTGGTGATTGCTTGTCCTTGTGCGCTCGGGCTGGCTACTCCTACAGCTATTATGGTAGGTGTTGGCAAAGGCGCAGAAAACAATATGCTGATAAAAGATGCTGAAAGTCTTGAACTGGCTCATAAAGTAAACGCTGTAATCCTCGACAAAACAGGTACCATTACCGTAGGTAAACCAGCGGTGACAGATATTTTCTGGAACAACGGTGATAACAAACATACATATATACAATCTGTTCTATATTCACTGGAACAACAGTCAGAACATCCCCTGGCCGCAGCAGTGGTAGCTCATTTAAAAGAAGCCGGGGTTAAACCGGTAGCGTTACAGGATTTCCGCAGTCTTACCGGACAAGGCGTAAGAGGTGTATACGAGGGTTTGACATACTATGTTGGTAACAGGAAGCTTATGAATGAAAACCATATTGCTATTGACCAGCAATTGGAAGCGCAGGCGGATGAATGGCAACAAGATGCCAAAACAGTAATCTATTTTGCTGCCAGTGGCCAGTTGCTGGCGATAATGGCTATTGCAGATAAAATAAAAGACAGTTCCGCAGCCGCTATTGCATCCTTACAACGTGATGGCATAGAAGTATACATGCTCACAGGCGATAATGCACATACGGCAGCAGCAGTGGCGAAGCAGGTAGGAATTAAAACCTATAAAGCAGAGGTATTACCTTCGGATAAAGCAGCCTTCGTAAAAGAATTACAAAAAGCAGGAAAGATAGTAGCCATGGCAGGTGATGGCATCAACGATTCGCAGGCACTTGCCCAGGCTGATGTAAGCATTGCCATGGGCAAAGGTTCTGATATTGCGATGGATGTTGCAAAAATGACGCTTATCACTGCTGATCTGAACAGCATTCCCAAAGCGCTTAAACTTTCCCGTAAAACGGTACGTACTATCAAACAGAATCTCTTTTGGGCCTTTATCTATAATGTGATCGGTATTCCGGTTGCTGCCGGCGTGCTTTTCCCGGTGAATGGCTTTTTGCTCGATCCCATGATTGCGGGTGCAGCCATGGCGCTTAGTTCAGTAAGTGTTGTCAGCAACAGCCTT
>NZ_JBJMLX010000355.1:0-4438 GCF_045805085.1 Niastella sp. | reverse complement strand
TTGTGACCGTGAAAGTGGATGGACAAGCTACTTGTGCGATGTTGAGCATTCCCTCCCAGGCCATCGTACTCGACGACAGAAAAAACTTTGTAATCGTTAAAGACACCGGCGGCTTACACATAAAAGAAGTTCAACTGATAAAAAGGGTTGATTCGAAAGCTTACATCCAGGGGCTTAAGCAAGGAGATCAGGTTGTTACAAACTCGCAGGTGTTTATCTATCAGGCGTTGAGCGAGTAAGAAGTCAGTTTGAAGTTATTGAGTTCGTTAGTTTGTTAGTTCTTTAGTTCACCCTTTGAACTCAAGAACCTAATAACTTAATAACTCAAAAACTAACAAACTAAAGAACTCATGAACTTAAGAACCCAAAAGCAGAACTATTAATGAATAAATTCATAAAAAAAATAATAGCCTTTTCATTAAAGAACAAGCTATTTATATTCCTCGCCACCCTCATCCTAATCATCTGGGGTGCGCTGGCTTTCAGTAGCATTCCCATCGAGGCATTCCCCGATGTTACGAATACGCAGATAACCATCATTACCCAATGGGCGGGCCGCAGTGCAGAAGAGGTAGAAAAGTTTGTGACCATTCCCATTGAAGTGGCCATGAACCCGGTACAGCGTAAAACCTCGGTTCGTTCTACAACGGTATTTGGATTGTCGGTAGTAAAAGTAATTTTCGATGACCATGTGGATGATGCATTCGCGCGTCAACAGGTGAACAACCTGCTGCGCGATGTGGAGTTACCCGAAGGCGCCGATCCCGATATTCAACCGCCTACCGGTCCTACGGGTGAGATATTCCGTTATACGTTGCAAAGCACCGACAAACCGGTAAAAGATCTGAAAACCCTGCAGGACTGGGTGATAGAACGCCAGCTGTTGGGCGTACCAGGCGTAGGTGATGTAGTAAGTTTTGGCGGTGAAGTAAAAACCTACGAGATAAAAGTTAATCCGCAAAAGCTGGCTTCGTATAATATTACCCCGCTGGAGGTGTATACCGCTGCTTCCAAAAGTAATATCAACGTAGGCGGCGATGTGATCGTCGATAACTCGCAATCGTATGTTGTGCGCGGTATTGGGTTGATCAATAGCGTGGATGAGATCGGGAATATCATCGTTGATAATATCAATGGTACGCCCATCCTGGTGAAAGATGTAGCGGATTACCAGATCAGCGCCCTGCCCCGCCTCGGTCAGGTTGGTCGCGATAAACAAAACGATGTGGTAGAAGGGATCATCGTGATGCGTAAGGGCGAGAACCCCGGCGAGGTGATAAAAAAAGTGCAGGCTAAAATTGATTACCTGAATGAAAAAGTGTTGCCTTCCGATGTTAAGATAAATACCTTCTACAATCGTAATGACCTCATCGACTTTGCCACGCACACCGTACTGCACAATATGCTGGAGGGAATTATTTTTGTTACGGTGATCGTGTTTTTGTTCATGGCCGACTGGCGCACGACGGTTATTGTAGCCATTGTGATTCCGCTGGCCCTGCTGTTTGCCTTTATTTGTTTAACGTTACGCGGCATGAGCGCCAACCTGCTGTCCATGGGCGCCATCGACTTTGGGATCATCATTGACGGGGCCGTGGTAATGGTGGAAGGGATCTTCGTGCTGCTCGATAGCAAGGCGCATCAGATCGGGATGGAACGGTTCAACCGCCTGAGTAAACTGGGCATCATCAAAAATACCGGTGGCGAACTGGGCAAAGCCATCTTCTTCTCCAAACTCATCATCATTGCCGGCTTACTGCCCATCTTCTCCTTTGAGAAAGTGGAAGGTAAAATGTTTTCTCCCCTGGCATGGACGCTCGGTTTTGCTTTACTGGGCGCCCTTATTTTAACGCTTACCCTGATCCCACTTTTAAGCAGCATCCTGCTTCGCAGGAACGTACGCGAAAAACACAATGTATTTGTGGAGTGGCTTACCAAAGGCGTAATGTGGCAATTCAACTGGACCTACGCCCGCAAACGCCTCAGCATTTTGGTGGCGATCGTACTGGTGGCAGTTGGTTTATTCTCCTTTAAATTCCTGGGGACCGAGTTCTTACCTGAACTGGATGAAGGCGCTATCTATATTCGTGCTACCTGTCCGCTCAGCGTATCGCTGAACGAGTCGCGCGATATTGCCAACAAGATGCGCAAGATGATATTAACCTTTCCCGAAGTAAAACAGGTGATGTCGCAAACCGGCCGGCCCAATGATGGTACCGATGCTACCGGTTTTTACAACGTGGAGTTTCATGTTGACATTTATCCAAAAGGCCAATGGAAAAGCGGCATGACCAAAGAACAGCTGATTGATAAAATGCAACACATGCTGTCGGTATTCCCCGGCATCGACCTTAACTTCTCCCAGCCTATTATGGATAATGTGGAAGAAGCGGTATCGGGGGTAAAGGGTTCGCTGTGCGTAAAAATTTATGGTGATAGCCTGGCTTATACAGAAAAGAAGGCTTACGAAGTATACAATGTAATGAAGCATGTGCAGGGTGTGGAAGACCTGGGCATCATTCGCAATATTGGTCAGCCCGAGCTGCGTATCGATCTCGATCAAAGCAAGATGGCCTTATACGGCGTTACCACTGCAGACGCCAATGCTACCATTGAAATGGCCATTGGCGGTAAAGCCGTATCGCAGATCTATGAGGGCGAGAAGAAATTCCAGCTCCGCCTGCGTTACCAGGAAAATTACCGGAACAACGCGGAGGCCATCAGCAACCTGCTGATCCCCACCATGCGCGGCTCTCAGGTGCCGGTAAAGAACATCGCCACCCTGGAGCGGTTAACGGGCCCCAGCATCATTTTCAGGGACGATAACCGCCGCTACAGCGCCATCAAGTTCAGCGTGCGCGGTCGCGACATGGGCAGCACCATTGCCGAAGCGCAAAGCAAAGTGAATAAAAGTGTTCAGTTGAACAAAGGGTATGACATGCAATGGGCCGGTGATTTTGAAAACCAGCAGCGCGCTACCAAACGGTTAACGGAAGTAGTGCCGGTGAGTTTGCTGATCATCTTCCTGATCCTGTTTGTGATGTTTGGCAATGTAAAAGACGCGGGTTTAGTATTACTAAACGTCCCGTTTGCCATTATTGGCGGTATTGCCGCTTTACTGATCTCGGGCACCAACTTCAGTATTTCTGCCGGTATCGGGTTCATCGCCCTGTTCGGGATCTGTATTCAGAACGGTGTTATCCTGATCTCTGTGTTCAAGAACAACCTGCAAAAGATAAAGAAACATGAGTTTGACAGTCATTCGCTGGAGATGGCCATCAAAGAAGGGGTAAAGAGCCGCGTACGGCCCGTTATTATGACGGCCCTGATGGCGGCCATCGGTCTATTACCCGCTGCCCTGTCGCACGGGATTGGTTCAGAAACATCTAAACCACTGGCCATCGTTGTGATCGGGGGGTTGATAACCGCTACCGGTTTAACATTACTGATCTTCCCGTTGTTCTTTTATGCGGGGTATAGAAAACTAGGTCAACGCATGGATTAAACATGGCAATTAACAAAATAAAAACGGCCCGGTATCTTAAGGTACAGGGCCGTTTTGTTGTTTCTATTTTATAATAGATGCATCTATTGCATCATTTGAAGCGTCTATATAGTCAGGGTGCAGAAAATACGGTGCATCCTGTTAAGCCTTATAACTTGCTTTAACCTTTAAACATTAATTTCATTGTATTTTACTACAGTGAATTTTCCGAAAGCGGGAGAATGTTTCAAATCAGGAGTCTCATTTAAGGAATAAATTTTCCAACTATGAGGAAATTAATTCACATTGACCTAAATTATATATACAAAAAGTAGTTTATTATACGATTGGCGTATAATTTGAATGATGTTACATTAGTTTTTCAAAGAGTATTTTTGGATTAAAACGGGGGCGGATGTCCATCCAGCCCCTCTTTTAACCCACTTTTCAGCTAACTCCCCGTTGTTCTTCCCACAGATGTATTATAGTACACAATGCTTCCCGCTCGTAATGATCTTCATCACCGGTTTTATATGCTCAAAGTAATGAATGGCTCCTTTGATAGTCATTATTTAAACGTTAAGGGTGTTTGAATATAACAGCTGTAACAATGACTTAAACTTACAGCTGTTCCTGGAACCTGGAACTATTACTTTATACTTACATTTGCCCCACTCAAAACCAGCATATGAAAAAAGTTCGTTGGGGAATATTAAGCACCGCAAAAATTGCCAGGGAGAAAGTAATTCCAGCCATGCAAACAGGCGCTTATTGCGATATTGTCGCTATTGCATCGCGGAATAAAGAACAGGCGCAGGAAACAGCTATGAAGCTAGGCATTCCGGTAGTGTATGGTTCGTATGAGGAATTATTGAATGATCAAAATATTGATGCGGTATACATTCCCCTGCCCAATCATCTGCATGTGGAGTGGACGCTGAAAGCCATCCAGGC
>NZ_JBJMLX010000354.1:0-2340 GCF_045805085.1 Niastella sp. | reverse complement strand
CTGTATAACCGCCAGCTCGACTTCTCCGGTCTTGACAATGGCTGGGCGTCATTTGCGGATTTTAGCGAAAGCTTCCCTTCCGAGAATGGCAGCGCCAATATTGTGCAACGCAACGAGTGGGGGTTTGGTGAATGGGGTACGTGGGATTATGGGTACATCCGCGATCTGAATTTATTTATTGAACGCGCTACTGTAGCCAAATCATTATCGGAAACAGACAGGGCGCGCTTTCTGGCCGAAGCCCGTTTTCTGCGCGCCAACTATTATTTTGAAATGGTAAAACGCATGGGCGGTGTGCCGCTGATCACCGAGTCGTTGTTATATGATTTTAGCGGCGATCCCACCTACCTGCAACGCCCGAGAGCAAAAGAATCGGAGCTGTATGATTTTGTGATCAGTGAAGCAGAAGCTATCAAGAACGACCTGCCCGTAAATGCCAATGAAAAAAGCCGGGCGACAAAAGCGGCTGTTCTTGCTATGGAAAGCCGCGCAGCGCTCTATGCCGGTTCCATTGCCAGATACGGCGCCAACACCCCGCAGGTAACCTTAGCGGGGTTGGAAGTAAGCATTCCCGCTTCTATGGCTACCGGTTATTATACCAAAGCGCTCAACGCCGCCAGGGAGATCATCAGCGGCAGCGCCGGTACCTATGCATTGTACAATAAGAAACCAGATCTGTCGGAGAATTTTGCCAGCATCTTTCTCGATAAAAGCAATAACTCAGAAAGCATTTGGGTAGAAGATTTCAAACTGAAAAGTGGAAAGGTGAATGGCTTTACGGTAAGCACCCAGCCCCGCTACGGAGCAGAAGAAGAAGAGGGCGGCCGCATCAATCCATCGTTGAACCTGGTAGAAGCGTTTGAAAAACTCGATAATACGTTTGCACCCATCCCTGCTACGGATGCCTCGGGCAATCCCCTCTATTATACTAACCAGCTCGATATTTTTGCGGGCCGGGATGCGCGATTAGGAGGCACCGTTATTTTGCCCGGCTCGGCTTTTAAAGGCCGCCCGGTCGACATCTGGGCCGGTTACCAGTTGGCCGACGGCAGCATTCTTACCGGCGATGACCGCGGCGCCCAGAAAACCTTACCCGGACAATCATCACCTGTGCAGGTGGTGGGTTTCGACGGACCAGTAAGCGCCAAGGAGTTTACAGCCCAAACCGGTTTTTACTTACGTAAGTATGTAGATCCTACCCCCGGCGCCGGCTCACGAGGTACCAACAGCGAAATTCCCTTCATCCGTTATCGCTATGCCGAGGTGTTGCTGAATGCCGCCGAAGCAGCCTTTGAATTAGGCCAATCCGGGGTGGCAGCCGGCTATCTGAATCAGGTGAGGACCCGCGCCGGGCTCACCATTCCTTTGATCGCCGCCGACATTACCTTCGATCGCATAGTGCACGAACGCCGGGTAGAGCTCGCCTTTGAAGGACACCTCCTGTTCGATCTGAAACGCTGGCGTCTTGCCCATATAGTGTGGGATGGAAATAAAATGACGGTGGCCGATCTCCTCAGTAATATTGGTGCCGCTGCCAAACGCAGCACCCAGCCATATGGGTTATTGCCCTATCGCCTGTATGATCCATCAAGCCCGAACAATGGAAAATGGCTGTACAAGATAGCCTTACCCACCCTTGTCACCGGCGCCAATCGTTTCCGCCTGGGGAATTATTATTCGTTTATTGATGATAATATTAGAGCGAATAATCCTAAAATAGTGCGGCAACCGAATCAGTAAGTTGAAAGGCAAAGGGCAGAGATGAGTTGACCAGTTAACCAGTTGATCAGTTGACGAGTAAGTTAATAGCGTTGATAGGGTTGACAGAGTTGATATGCGCGAGCCCTTTCACGTTTTACGTTTCACGAAAAAACAACAATTATGAAATTACACATCTATCATATCGCAATGCTTTTAGTTATAACTACAGCATCTTGTAAGAAAGACAACTACGATCCGCCTACCTCCAAACTCAGTGGTCACGTAGTCTACAAAGGCGAAGCCCTTGGACTCGAATACGACCAGGTGAAGTTTGAATTGTACCAGTATGGATTTGGCAAGACCGGTCCCATCGCCGCCGTTTTTGCGCCTGATGGATCTTACTCCATGCTCCTGTTCAATGGCGAGTATAAATTCATTATCCCAAACGGGCAGGGACCTTTTGTATGGAAACAAACAGCAGCAGGCGCCCCCGATACCACGATCATCAATCTGCAGGGGAGTCAGGTAGAGGATATTGAAGTAACGCCTTATTATATGATCCGTAATCCGAAGTTGACAGGGTCGGGTGGAGATGTATCGGGCAGTTTTAAAATAGAAAAGATCATTACTGGTGCATCG
>NZ_JBJMLX010000353.1:0-7111 GCF_045805085.1 Niastella sp. | reverse complement strand
TACATAAATAATACTGTAGTTATTTCCTCCATTTCCATCATTGATCACAAGACCCGAAGCTGTTAAGGTTTTGCCGGTTCCCACATTCCTGTTGTTATACACTTGCGTTGGTGCAGTCGTAATGTTATCCCCGGTTTGCAATGCATCTACTACAGGTGCTATGGCTGAGCTGGCTTTACCATTATAAACCCGGCTATCGCTTTGGGCAGTTACATTAAGATCTCTGGCGGTAATGATTCCAGTGCTGTTTGTTACATAAATAATACTGTAGTTATTTCCTCCATTTCCATCATTGATCACAAGCCCCGAAGCTGTTAGGGTTTTATTAGTTCCAACATTCCTGTTATTATACACCTGCGTTGGTGCGGTAGCAATATTATCTCCTGTTTGCAATACATCTACTACAGGTGCTGCGGCTGAGCTTGCTGTGCCGTTATAAACGCGGTTATCGGTTTGAGCAGTTACATTGAGATCCCTGGCGCTAATGATTCCAGTGCTGTTTGTTACATAAATAATACTGTAGTTATTTCCTCCATTTCCATCATTAATCACAAGACCCGAAGCTGTTAAGGTTTTACCAGTACCCACATTTCTATTGTTGTAAACCTGCGTTGGTGCGGTAGCAATATTATCGCCTGTTTGCAATAAATCTACTACAGGTGCTACGGCTGAGCTTGCTGTGCCGTTATAAACACGGTTGTCGCTCTGGGCAGTGACATTTATACCTCTTACTGAAATTATACCAGTATTGTCAGGAACATAAGTCACACTGTAGTTATTTCCTCCATTTCCATCATTAATCACAAGGCCCGAAGCTGTTAGGGTTTTATTGGTTCCAACATTCCTGTTATTATACACCTGCGTTGGTGCGGTAGCTATATTATCGCCTGTTTGCAATACATCTACGACAGGCGCTACGGTTGAATTGGCTGTTCCATTATAAATCCGGCTATCGCTTTGCGCAGTTACATTGATACCTTTTACTGAAATTATACCAGTATTGTCAGGAACATAAGTCACACTGTAATTATTTCCTCCATTTCCATCATTGATCACAAGGCCCGAAGCTGTCAGCGTTTTACCAGTGCCCACGTTCCTGTTGTTATACACCTGTGTTGGTGCAGTCGCAATGTTATCCCCGGTTTGCAATGCATCTACTACAGGTGCTGCGGCTGAACTTGTTGTTCCATTATAAACGCGGTTATCGGTTTGGGCAGTTACATTAATATCTCTGGCGGTAATAATACCGGTGTTGTCAGGAACATAAGTTACACTGTAGTTATTGCCTCCATTTCCATCATTGATCACAAGGCCCGAAACTGTTAAGGTTTTATTGGTTCCAACATTCCTGTTATTATACACCTGCGTTGGTGCGGTAGCAATATTATCGCTTGTTTGCAGTGCATCTACTACAGGTGCTGCGGCTGAGCTTGCGGTTCCATTATAAACCCGGCTATCGGTTTGGGCTGTTACATTAATATCCCTGGCGGTAATAATTCCGGTATTGTCCGGAACATAAGTTACGTTGTAGTTATTTCCTCCATTTCCATCGTTGATCACAAGACCCGAAGCTGTTAAGGTTTTATTGATTCCAACATTCCTGTTATTATACACCTGTGTTGGTGCGGTCCCAATATTATCGCCGGTTTGCAATAATGGCACTATGGGTGCTACGGAAGAACTGGTTGTGCCATTATAGACACGATTATCTGTTTGGGCAGTTACATTTAAGCCGCGGGGAGTAATATTAGCGGTGGCGGTGGCAGAATTGGGAACAATAACATAATTGTCTTTTGCTGTTCCGGTAAGAGTAAAACCGGTTGCCGAGACTGTTTTACCGGTTCCAACATTCCTGGTATCGAAAGTTGCCGTTCCCAGGCTGCCGCTTATCTTGCCTGCGTCAACAGCTAAAGTCCCTACAAGCGTTCTGGTTAAAATAGTAGCGCTGGTTAAACCATCATATATTTTGTTGCTGGCGGTAAAGGTGATGGTAATTGGCAGCTGGTTGATATTGGCCGAAGCAGAAAATACGGTTACAGGATTTACCTGGTAATTGCCATTGCCACCAGGAGCCGGCCCATCTGAGCCAGTTAAAATAAAGCCACTCGCCGATACCGGTTGAGGTTGTGTATTGGCAATATCCTTGCTGGCGAAGGTTGCGGTGGCGCTGCTAAAGTCAACAGTCACATTATCGCCGGTAATTAACCCGTGAAGTGGATCAACGGCAGCCGAAGGAATAACAGCAGAAGCAATAGTAGCTGCAGTAGTGCCATCATATGTTTTATCACTTACCGTATAGATGATGGTTGCTGTTCTGACTGTTATGCTTGCCGTGCCGGACCCAATGGTGCCGATGGAATAATTACCGGCATCCGCGCCGGTAAGGCTCATTGGGGCGACTACATTAACGGTTTTACCGGCACCTGCATTTTTATCTGAGAAAGTAGCCGTACCACCGGTAAGCGTTACTTTTTCATTTCCTATTATACCCTGAAGTTGCCGGTTTGTAATAGTGGCGCTAGTATTACCATCATAAACCTTGTCTGCAATCGAAAAAACGGCGGTAAGAGGTTTGGCTGTAATAGTTGCCGAATTGGTAGCCGTGGTGCTGCCAAGGATATAATTACCAACCTTAGTCCCACTTAACGTGAGACCGGTTGCAGTTACTGTTTTTGTACCGATATTTTTATCGGCAAATGTTGCTGTGCCTCCTGAAAGCGACACGTCATCGCCAAATAAAACACCTGAAAGTGTACGGGTGAGTATGGTTGCGGTAGCACCTCCATCATAAACTTTATTATCGGCAGTTATACTTCCTGTAACCGGATGGCGGTTTATTGTCAATGTACCTGTCCCCGATTTGCTGGTCCCCCCTGCAGTTGCTGTCACCGTAAAAGTAGGAGATGCCGGAACATCTGTATTATTTTGAACACTCAAAGTTAGTGTTACATCGATAGTAGTCGGCCCCGTGAAATTTATTGGATTACTGCTAAATGAATAAGTTACCCCTGCAGGCAGTCCCGTAACATTTAAGGTTACATTGGTTGGGCCGGTGCCTGAGCCGGTTGCTTTCACACTAACTGTATAAGTAACAGATGCTGCAGTTCCGTAGTTTACCGACTGTGATGCAGTTCCTACGGATACCGAATTCAAATTGGCATCGGTAAAAAATGTTTCCGCATGCCGGCCTGACGCCTGGCCATCTGCTGTTGCTTTTAATAAAGAGCCAACACAATCGTCTTCACAAACATGCCAGGTGGTTATAAAGCTGCCATTGTTATCGGCTATAACAATCCATGGATCATGATCTTCCCCGGTATCCGGAGTACCATCAGCATGAACTACTTGCACAGTAACAGATTCCCCGGCTTGAAATCCGGTCCCTGTAAGCGTAGCTGTACTGCCAGGGAGGTAATCTTCCTGGTCAGCAGTTAACGTCGATTGTCCTAAAACGATAGTAGATGTAAACAATAAAAAGATAACCGTAAATGGGGTAGCCAGCAAGCGTAAATTAGGGCGCATACGTTCATGGGGTTAAAAAAGTATAAAGCAGATAGTATATCAGGATCATTAGGGACATGGTTATTCAATTACGCATGTAACACGCACACAATGTTGGATTTACAAAATGTAAAAAGATGTTTAAGGAGTACAAGTGGGTACAGGAGTAAATAACAGGATTTTGAAATACAGCCTTTCTCTTTGCTGATCCTTTACCTTTCGGCTACAGTAAATTAAAATGAGGATTATAAGATTAACAGCGGCTTTTACGAGGGAAATTGGCTTAGGGGTTAATGGTAGTAGGGCGATGAACTTTGTAAATATAATAACGTTTTTTAATTTTTCATAAGAAATATTAAAATAATTTTAACATGTTGATTGTTAAGTACTAGGCAATTCCAAAAGGCATATGTTCCAACAAGCGATAAACAACGAAAAAATCTAACGATCAGACGCTAAAGAGTTATGAAACTCATTTAATTGTGCATTGACTTAACCTTCCTGTAATGCGATTATTGAAATACGACATAACAGGTAAATCTTTTTTTAGGGGACCAACGAGTGAATTGCTTACGGGAGCAGTTTCCATTTAATGTAGTGTAGACACCTTTCCACATATTTTTCTCTTTCGTTTAATTGACCCGGATAATTAATTCAACCACTCACCTGCATCAACAAATGAAGAATGGGGCTATATAGAAATAAAGCCCCATTTTAATCCAATATCCTATGAAAAACCGTAGGTAAGAATGCAAATCATATACCATCTAAATTTCCGGGTAAACAGTCCAATTGCTATTAAATATTTTTTATATTATCTAAAAATCCAACTGTATTTTACTAAAACACAAAATACTATAAATGGAATAAAATTTGTATTAAGCTACAACTATGGTTGATATAAAATCTGAAGAACATACCGAATATCCTAAAATAATTCTTCATATAGATGACGATCTGGATGACCGTTATCTTGTAAGAAAGGCGCTTAACAATATAGATCCGTCTATAGTTTTAAGAGAGGCGCAGGATGGCAAAAAAGCAATTGATTTTTTACAACAGGCCAAACTATTTGGCGATCTGCCCTGCCTGATTATACTTGACATTAATATGCCTGTAATGGATGGATATGATACTTTCAGGGAAATTAAGAAGGACGATGTATTATCGACGATCCCTATAGTGATATTTACCACTTCCCGGGACAGTAAGGAATTAAATTACTGGAGGGATAATAATATTGAAATAGTAAGTAAGCCAGCTTCATTTGATGAATTTACAATGAGCGTTAAAAGCATTTTAGGTTATTTTTCTCCTATTAAAAAAAGTAAGTAAACAAGAACCTGACAATAAGAATCCACTTATACCCTGAATGAAAGAATTACTTAAAAATGCCGAGAAAACATTCTTCTTTATTTACATCACCTGGTAATTAATACTGTTTCCGCAAGTTAATTTCCTTAACCACGGAATCAATAACAGCTATTGACAAATGTCTAATTCTTTGAAAATTTTAGAATAAAAGAAAATCAGGCACCATGTTTGTGCTCGAATCGCTCAAATACTTTTTGGAAACCAAAATATCCTTGTGATGAATACTGCTGGAGTAATCCTCAAAGCGGACATCAGCATCTTCGTTTCCATACCAGTAGAGAAAACTAATAGTTCGTGCTATCGCTTCAAAAGGCGCGCTGAAGTGCAGTTTCGCGCAGCCAGTAACAATCTCAACCACACAGTTTGGAAGAAGTACAGCCATCGCCAGGAATATCATCATGGTTTCAATGGCTGTTTTTCATGACATCAAATCGTCGGAATGGCTTAGTAGTCATTTAATTCATTTAATGTGAAGATTGTAAATCAGGATCAAACTGTTACAAGCTTCATTGGTCTATGTGGCAACCATGTAACACATTACAGGTTTTTAAAAAACATCAGTAATGTGAAGGAGGAATTCTATACGTTAATAAGGTGTACCGACAATTGAAAAACCTTTTTAAATCTTGAAAAATAACCTAAAATGAAAATATCGATGCTCAAAAGAGGTAATTTGTTAAGTAGAAATCTGCATGTGCTGTCCGTTCTCCTTTTGCTGGCTACCTTAGCTGCCTGTCAAAAAAATGTCACCGGGCCCATAATAGATGATGGTTCTGCAAGTACCGATCTGGTATCAACTGAATCAGTGATCGGAATTGGAAATATAATCTGGCAGGAAAATGCAGATGGAAGCAGTTTTTTAAATGTCATGTGTAGTAAACAAACTGCAACAAGCTACGGTATGACAGCTTCAACAAATCAGGCTTTCAGTGGAACAAAATCAGCTCGTTTTGAATTGAGAGATACCGATCCGGAAAATCATGATGGTACAAGAACTGAAATATCTTTTCCTGAACCTACGACCAATAATTTCTGGTATTCCTATGCGTTGTATATGCCCGGCGCTCAATATAAAGATGAGAAATATGACGAAGTTATTACCCAATGGCATGGTGGCGGAAGCATTACCGCCGCAATTTCTTTGCGTGTACAATCAGGTCATATTTACCTGCGAACACTTGATGGCAACGAAACCGACTTGGGTGTAGTTGAAAAAGACAAATGGCATACTTATGTATATCATATCATTCACTCATCAGGTTCTGATGGATTGATCGAGGTTTGGAAAGATGGCCAAAAAATTGTAACCCGTAAGGGCCCAAGCATGTATGCACTTACAGGTGAATTCCACCTTCCCAACTGGAAAATGGGTATCTACAAATCAGCCTGGAATGGAACAAATACTACTTCTACCAACCTGAGAGTGCTGTATTTCGATGATATTAAATATGGCAGCGCATCAGCTACCTATTCTGAGATGTTACCCATTGGCGGCAGTGGTTCTACAACAATAAATGATCAACCAACTGCTCCTGTAAGCGTAACGTCTTTGAACCTGGTAAATGCAGAAACAGAAAAGGATATACAAACAATTTCAAATGGCTCAACAATCAGTCTGAGCGCATTGAAATTAGCAAAAGCCAATATTCGTGCGGTTACAACCGGTACTATTACTAATGTGAGGTTTGAGTTAAGTGGAAAACAAAGCAAAACCTTTACTGATGTCGCAGCTCCCTACGCATTACACGGTGATGATGGAAATGGTAATTTCTTTTATGGTAACTGGAACCCACCTGCCCTGGGCACTTATACACTAAAAGCAACTCCTTATGATTCAAGAGGTGTGACTGGCGTTTCAAAATCTGTCACCTTCACGTTCTCGAAATAAATTTGAGTAATTAAGATAATACGAGTCACCTTTTTATTTCGCTTGTACAAAAAACCCCCATAAAGGAACTTAATCCCTAATTGATTTTGGTCAATAAATCTATCTAAAAAATAAGTATCCGCCTTATAAGCGAATCTGAAATCACATTAATTGGTAATTTAATTATAACCTCTACCATTAAACTACCATTAACATGATTAAAAGGTTTAAAAACATTAAGGAACTGGATAAATATTATCAAAAAAACAGCGAAACCAATAATTACTACGACCATCCCAGCGCTATTGAAGAAGAATCCAAACTATACCTGGATAAGCATTCAAACCAACCTACAAAAAACAAGTATTG
>NZ_JBJMLX010000352.1:0-8838 GCF_045805085.1 Niastella sp. | reverse complement strand
ATTTTCTCTTAGTAGATTATTTAGGTCGAATGTCATATTGTTGATATTATCGTGAAACGGTCCCGCTCAGCCGGGATGAAACGTAAAAGGATTCGCGAAAGCTAAAGTCTCACCTTTACTGCATTGGCATGGGCTTGTAATCCTTCCGCTTCGGCCATGGCGATCACCGTTTTGCTGATGTTTTGTAAACCTTCCCGGGTTAATCGTTGAAAGGTGATCTTCTTTACAAAGCTATCGACACTTACCCCACTGTAGGCCTTGGCATAACCATTGGTAGGCAGGGTGTGGTTGGTGCCGCTGGCATAATCGCCCACACTTTCGGGTGAATAATGACCCAGGAACACAGAGCCGGCATTGATGATCTGTTCGGCTATGGGCATGGGGTTGTTACAACTGATGATTAAATGTTCAGGCGCATATTCATTCAACATGTCAATGGCTTCCGCTTCGTTGTTCACCAGGATGAGCTTGCTGTTGGCCAGTGCTTTTAAGGCAATGTCTTTTCTGGGCAATGCCTCCACCTGTTGGTTGATCTCCTGCTCGATGCTGTTGATCACCGTTTGCGAACAACTAACCAGTACCACCTGGCTGTCGCTGCCATGTTCTGCCTGGCTCAAGAGGTCAGCAGCAACAAAGGCTGCATTGGCCGATTCATCGGCATACACCGCTACTTCACTGGGGCCTGCCGGCATATCGATGGCCAGTCCATCCTGTTGCACCAGTTGTTTGGCGCAGGTTACATATTGATTACCGGGTCCGAATATTTTTGAAACGGCCGGAATGGTTTCCGTACCATAGGCCATAGCGCCGATGGCCTGTACGCCACCAACCTTAAATACGTTGGTAATGCCTACTGCTTTGGCTGCAAATAAAATGGCAGGATTCAGTTGACCATTGGTATCGGGTGGTGAACACAGAATGATCTCTTTACAACCGGCGAGTTTGGCCGGAACGCCCAACATCAGGATGGTAGAGAACAGGGGCGCCGTACCACCAGGAATATACAGACCCACTTTTTCAATACCAACGCTTTTGCGCCAGCATTGTACACCAGGCATGGTTTCAATTACCTCCGGTGCAGTGAGCTGTGTTTTATGAAAGGTTTCAATATTTACTTTGGCAGAAAGGATCGCTGCTTTCAGTTTGGCGTCGAGCAATTCCTGCGCCGTGTTGAATTCTTCTTCACTTACCATCATGGTATCGATGGCAGCTTTATCAAACTGCTGCGTGAATTTTTTTACCGCAGCGTCGCCCTGTTGTTTTACTTCCTGCAGAATATTTTTTACCGAGCCTTCCAACGCGGTCGTATTCATTACCGGCCGCTGTAACAATGCCTTCCAGTCACTACGCTTTGGAGATTGATAAATTTGCATCTTGTATTGTTTTTCTTGTGCCTTGATTCTTGAACCTTGTGCCTTAAATAATCATTTTTTCTATCGGCACCACCAGTATACCCTCGGCGCCTGCGGCTTTCAGTTGTTCAATAATGTCCCAGAAAGTATCTTCACTGAGCACGCTGTGCACGCTGCTCCAGCCTGTTTCGGCCAGGGGCAATACGGTTGGGCTCTTCATACCGGGCAACAGGGAAATGATCTCCTGTAATTTGTTGTTAGGGGCGTTCAACAAAATGTATTTGTTGTGTTTGGCTTTTTTTACGGCGCGAATGCGGAACACCAGTTTATCGATCAGCTTTTGTTGTTCGGCATTCAGGTTGTTATTTCGGATCAGCACGGCTTGCGATTGCAACAACACTTCCACTTCTTTAAGTCCATTCATGAGCAGGGTAGAACCGCTGCTTACGAGGTCGGCCACTACATCGGCCAGGCCAATACCAGGGGCAATTTCAACTGACCCGCTGATCTCATGGATCTCGGCCTGTACATTATTTTTTGCGAGGAATTCATTTACGAGGAAGGGATAGCTGGTGGCAATACGTTTGCCCTGTAAGGATTGTACGCCTTCATATTGCTGAATGCGTGGAATGGCCACTGAAAGCCGGCACTTGCCAAAACCCAGTTTTTCAACGATGGCTGCTTGTTTGTTCTTTTCGTATAGCACGTTTTCTCCTACAATGCCAATATCGGCCACGCCATCTTCAACATATTGCGGAATATCGTCGTCGCGCAAAAAGAAAATTTCCAGGGGGAAATTATCGGCTTCTGTTTTTAACCGGTCTTTTACATTACGAAGGTCAATACCGCATTCTTTTAGCAGTTGAACGGAGTCTTCATACAGGCGACCCGATTTTTGAATGGCGATCCGAAGTTTCATTGGAATGTCGTTGTTTTTTTAGTAAAAATAAAAAGGGCTTACCATGCGGTAAGCCCTTCTAATATTCTGGCACTACACAAAGCACCATCGGCCTACCTGCTGGGGTAAGTATGATGATGATGGATGTGAGTGAGTATTGTCATAATCGAGCCGCAAAAATACTACTTACCCGGTTTCAGCAAAATTTATTTTGAAGAAAACCGGGTTATGCACACCTCTGCAAAATAATTTTTGACGCATCCGTTTAATAATGTGTAACTTACAGGAAGCGAATTGGGATCCTTAAACATTGCTAATGCCAAACCGATCACCCATCCAACGATTTGCCATTCTGCTCTTGCTGCTTTTTATGGCCTGGTTTTCCCGGTGCAAACCCATAACCAGTCCCACACCTTCTAAGCATCCCACGCATCCCGGACATTCATCTCAAACATCCCTATATCCCATATATCCCAGTCAATAACTTAACTTGCATTTATGAAGGCACATCATTACAAAGTTAACATTACCTGGACGGGCAACCGGGGTAATGGCACCTCGTCCTATTCTTCGTACGACAGGGATCATACTATTGTAGCCGGGCAAAAACCGGTGATCCCGGGTTCCTCCGATCCTGCTTTCAGGGGCGATAATACCCGGTATAATCCTGAAGAATTATTGGTAGCGTCTTTATCCTCCTGCCATATGTTATGGTTTTTGCATTTGTGTTCTGCCGCCGGCGTAGTGGTGCTGGATTATATGGATGATGCTGCGGGCACCATGGAAGAAACTGCTGACGGTGGCGGCCATTTTACCGAAGTAACGCTTTATCCCGTAATTACAGTAGCCAGTGAGGAAATGGTTGAAAAGGCCGATGCCCTGCATGAAAAGGCGAATGGATTATGTTTTATCGCCAGGTCCTGCAATTTCCCGGTTCATCATAAACCCATTTATAAGATTGCCGAACATGTTTGAAAAGGCAAAGGGCCCTCCTACGCTAAAGCTTGCGCCTCCGCTAAAGCTTCAGCGACACGCGGACGGCGGGCAAGGCAAAGGGCGCTCCTACGCTAAAGCTTCGGCGGGCGAGGCAGTCTGTCAATAGCGGAAACCTGATCTTACCTTCAGCTTTCCGCCTTCCGCTTTCAGCCTTCCGCTGAATTAAGGCAACGGGTCTTTGTGATAGTTGTACGATATAGAACGCAGAATAGTTTTCTTTAGCACCAGCTTGAAGAAAATGTATAGCGCGTGCAGAATGAAGATCGACCACACAAGGAAATCGAAGATGCGTCCCAGCATTTTTTCTTCCCCTGTATACATGATAGTGTCTCTATCCAGGTTTTTGGTAACAAACAATTCATCGAGGTATATATAGTTGCAAAGCAGCAACAGCATTAAAAAGAACTCCTGCATCACGAAGGGATACAACTCAAATGGTTTGTTCAACAGCTTTTTAACCTGGTAATAAAAATATACGCTTATCACATTGTAGGGGATCAGGGTGAGATAGGCATTGGTACTTTCGAAATAAATTAAGTTCACAGTAAGACAGCTCAGCAAAACGGTTACTTCCATACACCGGATGTTGGCCAGATCGGGATTGATAAATACCAGGTAGACCGCACTGAATAAAAGGACCAGGAATAACGAGCCTATGATCGTAGATTTCGTTGTTGCCGGACAGTCGCTGGAAAAACAGACTGCTTCAGCTATATTATAGTGATACAGGATGTATTGTCCTAACCAGGCCAGGATGAACGAAAAAGCTACAATCAGGATAATGGATCTTATCACATTACGAAGGGGCATAAGGATCCTTTCTTTGTGAGCTTAAAAATAGCAAAATTTATCAGTGTCTCTAGTAGTGTGGACGTTCTTGTCGCTTTTATATCATGAATGTCGTATTGAGGATTGAAAACCAGGTGTGTTTATACTGATAATCATTGTAATATGTGGCCTGTTTATTGTAGCCAACACCTCAGATCTGTCATTATTGGCTAACTTTCAGATTATGGAACAAACCATTTCAATTACCGTAAGTGGGTTGGTGCAGGGGGTGTATTACCGGCAAAGCGCCAAAGAAAAAGCCCTGGAGCTAGGTATTTCAGGTATAGTGAAGAACCTGCCCAATGGCAATGTGCATATACTGGCTTCTGGTACCGCCAATCAGCTCGATGAACTGGTACACTGGTGTAAACAGGGGCCGCCGCATGCAAAAGTTTCATCAGTTAATGTTGAGACTGCGGTACCACAAGTTTTTATGGGATTTGTGATTGAGAGAAGTTGACCAGTTGACGAGTTGATCAATTAACTTGTTGACAAGTTAACGAGGAAAAAAGAGGCTTCAGAGGAAGAAAGTTGGAGGTTGATAGGGTTGATAAGGTTAATAGAGTTGATAAAGGAAGTCTGAAATAAGATGTAAGAAGTTGGAAGTAGGAAGCTTGAAAAATTATCAGGTTGAGTAATAGCGCGAGGCTGTATTTCTCCCCCTCCACTGGAGGGAGCCGGGGAGAGGCCCGATTGCCTTTCACGATTGACCATTGACGATTCACCACTCACGAGTTTTCATTAACTTCCCATTTCAAAAAACTAAACCAATGGTGCAACGATTCTTGTTTAGCTGTATGCTTCTTCTTTGCGTATATGCCTTACAGGCACAACAGGCCCCGCGGCAAGGCGATCCTAAATTAACCGAATATTGGGAACCTGAAGTAAAAGTGGTCACACCCGGTAAAACAAGTGCCGATCCGCCTTCTGATGCCATCATTCTTTTTGGCGGACAAAATACCGATGCCTGGGCCGCTAAAGATAACAGCGCGGCCAAATGGAAAGTAGAAAATGGCATCCTGACCGTAGCGCCCGGCACTGGTGAAATTCATACCAAACAGGGCTTTGGCGATTGTCAGCTGCATATTGAATGGAGAACGCCCGCTGAAGTAAAAGGCGAAAGCCAGGCCCGCGGTAACAGTGGGATCTTTTTTATGGGCCGGTATGAGTTGCAGGTGCTTGATTCGTATAAGAACAGAACTTACAGCAACGGGCAGGCCGGTAGCATTTATAAACAATTGCCACCCCTGGTAAATGCCAGCAGAGGTCCCGGTGAATGGCAGACTTACGACGTGATCTTTACCGCTCCCCGTTTTAATGAAGATGGCAATGTGAAATCGCAGGCACGTATAACCGTGTTACATAACGGCGTACTGGTGCAAAACGATGCCCACCTATGGGGCAGTACTCAATACATCGGTGTTGCTACCTATGAAAAACATGGCGATAAAGAACCGCTGGTGTTGCAGGACCATAACAATCCTATCAGCTATAGAAATATCTGGATACGTCCGTTGTAATCAACAGGCAATTTGCAATAAACAATGGGCAATAAAAAACCGTCCAGGTAAGTAACCCGGACGGTTTTTTATTAATATTTTCAATTTGCCAATTATCTATTGCCAATTGGAATAACCTATTGTTTCAACAACTCATCCATTATAGCATAGAACTCCTTCTTAAAAGCTTCATAATGTTCCCCCGTACCGGGTCCATAAAAGCCGGTATGTATTCTTTTCACGGTGCCATCACGGCCAAAGAACAAAGCGGTGGGCAACATTTTTATCTTCGTTATCTCCGGTAATGTTTTTTCTGTGCGCAATGAATCCGCCGCGCGTACACCTGTGATCAGCATTGGATAGGTAATATTGAACCGTTGCTGAAACCTGCGCAGGCTTTTTTGTGAGCGGTGAAAATCGGTACTGTTTTCATAGGCCAGCGCTACCATTTCAATACCCCGTTGTTTATTGTTGTTGTAGTACTCACTTAAGAAAGCGGTTTCATCCATACAATTGGGGCACCAGGAACCCATGAGCTGAACGATCACTACTTTATTACGGAAACGCGGATCGCTCATAGAAACAAAGTTACTGTCGAGGTCAGGAAAACGGAAGTACAAACGGTCCTCACCGCGTTTCATATATACAGCCGACAACGTATCGGGAACTATTGCTTTTTCATCTCTCCAGGCCGTCCACTTTTCAATGGAAGTAGCGCCGGAAAAATATTCACCATCGGCTAATATAGAATCGTTTTTGATAGTAGCCCTGAAATAATACGCATGACTGCCATCGAAAGTACTCAGGTGTAACGTATCGTTGCTTACAGCGCCTTCCAGGTAACGATAATCACCCGTTGGTGTTAATACAGTGCCGGTTAACGCCGTGCCGTTCTGTTTGAACTCAACTACAGCAGGATAGGGTTTTTTATCGATAAAAGTAGCGCCCCAGCGGCCGGTAATTTTCTGTTTTGTTTGTTTGGCCTGCGGGTATCGTTGGGATTGGTTATATACGAATGTTACCGGCATCACCTGCATTACAGTGGAAGTGCCCTTGATCCACACTCCCCGTAAGGTATGGTTGTTTACCTGTTGTAACCTGAATTCCGATTCAAACAATGGCATTTGCACCAGGATGGAATCCTGTTTTTGTTCAATCGCTGTTATCTGGATCTTTTCTGTGGCATTACGGATGAACCATACCGGTTTGCCATTTTTATATTGCATGGCTACATTGAAATCAATAGTGTGGCCATCAGCCCGTTGTAGGGAGGCGCGCCACCAGCCGGCGGGCAGGGGAGCAATGGCTGCGGCATTTAGCGTAAGAGCGGTAATAAAGCCGATCATCCAGGGAATCTTTTTCATAATACTTATCAAAACAAATTTAACTGTTGCAAGTTTAATGCATTACCAGTTAATAAAATCCAAATAAAAAACATGTCCCGACGAAAAGCCGGGACATGGACATTTATACGTACCAATTAATTATTGCTGGCGAAGGTTTTCCAGCATATCCTTCGTCATTTTATTCAGATCGTATTCAGGTTGCCAGCCCCAGTCGTTGCGGGCTACCGTATCATCAATACTTTGCGGCCAGCTGTCGGCGATAGATTGCCGGTAGTCGGGTTCGTAGCTGATGTTGAATTCAGGAATATAATTTTTAATGGCGGCGCTGATCTCTTTGGGCGAGAAACTCATGGCCGATACATTGTACGAAGTGCGGACGGAGATGTTGGCAACGGGCGCTTCCATTAATTCAATGGTAGCTCTAATGGCATCCGGCATATACATCATGGGCAGATAAGTGTCTTCTCTCAGGAAGCAGGTATATTTCTTTTCTTCCAGTGCTTCGTGATAAATTTCAACTGCATAATCAGTAGTGCCACCGCCCGGTGCAGATTTATAAGAGATCAAACCCGGGTAACGAATGCTGCGCACATCTACATGATAACGCTGGTAATAGTAATTGCACCAGAACTCACCGGCATACTTGCTGATACCATAAACCGTAGAAGGCTCAATGATGGTTTGCTGCGGACAGTTTTGTTTGGGCGAAGTAGGACCGAAAACCGCAATACTGCTTGGCCAGTATACTTTGTAGATCTTTTCTTCACGGGCAATATCCAGCACATTCAGCAGTCCCTGCATGTTCAGGTGCCAGGCCAGGTTGGGATTTTTTTCACCGGTTGCCGAAAGAATGGCTGCCAGCAAATAGATCTGGGTAATGTTCTGCCTGATAACCTGTACGTGCAGCATTTCCTTGTTCATAACATCTATGCTAACGTAAGGGCCGGTACCTTTCAGGAGATCGTTTTCTTCCCGCAGATCTGAGGCAATCACGTTGTTATTGCCATAGATCTTACGCAGGGCCAGGGTTAGTTCAACACCAATTTGGCCCGATGCGCCAATTACTAGTATTCTTTCTCTAATCATTAAGAAACAACTGTTAGTTTTTGTAATAACCGCAAAAGAAAGAACAAAAGGCCAGATGCGCAAATTTGGATATACACTATTGATAATCAATAGACTGATTGCCTTCAGTGATAATAAATGGTCATTGCCTGTTTGCTTTTGCCTGGTCAATGCCTACTTCATGAACTATAGATGGGTTGTTTGTTCCTTCATTCATTCTCCATTCATCTTCCATTGATCCTCCATTACAGCATGGAGGATCAATGGGTGAATTATGGACAAATTATGTTTGTATAATGAATTATGCATATATATAGAAAGGCTTAATCAGCGTCACTGAAAGGGAACTCAGAACTATGAATTACCTTTGCGCCATGAAAAATATGCTGACCAACCTTTTTTCGGGACAACAATACGATAGCACTAACTTTTTTCTGATTGCCGGCCCCTGTGTGGTGGAAAGTGAAGAACTGTTGATGGAAGTAGGGGATAAGGTTTCTACCATTTGCCGAAACCTGGGTATTCCATACATATTTAAAGCTTCTTACCGTAAAGCCAATCGTACCAGCGCCTCCTCCTTTACCGGCGTGGGGGATGAAACCGGGCTGCAATTGTTACAAAAAACGGGGAAAGCCTATAAAGTACCTGTTACTACTGATATTCATGGGCACGATGAAGCGGCCATGGCTGCGAAATATGCCGATATTTTACAAATACCTGCCTTCCTGTGCCGGCAAACCGATCTGTTGATAGCCGCCGCCGAAACCGGTAAAATTGTGAATGTAAAAAAGGGACAGTTTGTAAGTGGCCCTTCCATGAAGTTTGCAGTTGAAAAAATTGTAAAAGCCGGTAAT
>NZ_JBJMLX010000351.1:0-2720 GCF_045805085.1 Niastella sp. | reverse complement strand
TGACCAGCGCATTTTCGGTTCTGATCCTTTTGCCTGGGCAAACGTGCAAAAGGGTTGGGTTAATGGCACCTGGGATGGCAGCCTGGTCCCTACAACCAACTGGACCGATATGGTTAAACAAACCGGTATAACCCAGGACCATACCATCAGTGTTAGCGGTGGCTCGCCAAAAGTGAAGGCATATGCCTCTTTTGGTTATCTGAAGCAGCGCGGTACGCAACTGGGCCAGGATTATACCCGTTATTCTACCAAATTCAATATAGAGATCAACCCGGTTAAGTGGTTCACCATGGGAAGCAGCATTACTGCTACCTATGGTTTGCAGAATTATGGTTATTCAACTTCAAATGCTACCGGGCCCAGCTCCCTGTATGCAGCTGCCAACAATATGCTGCCTTATGCCATTCCATTCGACAGCAGCACCGGAAAACGCATCAATTTACCTGGTGGCGACGTTAATATTCAAAACCCCATCGGTGAAGACCAATACAATGTCAACCTGCGTAAGACCATGCGTACTTTAGGCGCCTTTTATGCAGAAGTTATGCCGATAAACGGGTTACGCTACCGGGTGACATTCGGGCCTGATTATAATAATCTGTATAATGGCCGTTACATGGACTCTATGTCTATCAACCGGGGAGCGGGACAAGCCGGTTCAAGCAGTTATGCTCAGTTGAACCAGGCTAACAATTTTGCCTGGACGCTGGACCAGTTGCTTACTTATAATAAAACCATTGGCGGCGAGCATAATATAGGCGCTACTTTCCTGTACAGTGCTACCAGTGTGCGTGATGAAACGTCTACAATGACCGCTACCAAATTACCCTGGGCCAGTCAAAAATGGTATTCGCTGAACTCGGTATCTGCTCTGGATGCCTTTGGTTCCGACCTGAAAGAAAGACAACTGCTTTCGTATATGGGCCGTATTACGTATGGGTTCAGAGGGAAATATTATTTTGATGCCTATACCCGTTGGGACGGCGCTTCTCAGTTAGCCAAAGGCCACAAATGGGATGTATTCCCGGCAGCATCAGTTGCCTGGCGCGCGAGCAATGAGCCTTTTATGAAGGAAATTTCCTGGATCGATAATTTGAAAGTACGCTTTGGGGTAGGATCAGTAGGGAATTCATCCATAGGAGCCTATACCACGCTTGGCCCTTCTCAAACGGAGTACTATACATGGGGTAGTGTGGTTGACCCGGGTTATATATCTTCTGACCCTTCTTCTAAAGACCCCGGTACAATGCCCAACCCTCATTTGAAGTGGGAGCGTACCACGCAGGAAGACCTGGGTGTTGAATTCCGCCTGTTCCAGGGAAGAGTTGACGGAGCCATCGATCTGTATGCTTCCAGAACAAAAAACCTGTTGCTGCTGCGTCCTATTCCCATTACAACCGGTTATCCCCAAACTTATGATAATGTAGGTTTAACAGCCAACAGAGGTATAGAGATCACGCTGCATACGGTAAACGTACGGCAAGGTGATTTCACCTGGTCTTCTACGGTGAACTGGTCGGCCAACCGCGACCGGATCGTAGAAACTGCTAATGGCAAAATGGATGATGTCTCCAGCGGATGGTTCATTGGCAAACGCCTGAATTCAATTTATGATTATGAGAAAGCAGGCATCTGGCAGGAAGGTGATAAGGATGAGCTGGCCAGCTTCAACGCCAACCTGCCTGCCGGCAGCCAGCTTAAGCCAGGTATGATAAAAGTGAAAGACCAGAATGGTGATTATAAAATAGACGCGAACAATGACCGTAAAGTGGTGGGTAACTTACAACCGAAGTGGAATGGCGGTTTGATGAACGAATTTACCTACAGAAACTGGGGGCTGAATATCTTCATTTTTTCCCGCTGGGGTTATTCCATCGTTACCGGTGCCGAAGCATTGCAGGGCCGTTTTGCGCAACGAGTGCTGAATTACTGGACTCCCGGCAACCCTACCAACGATTATCCGGCGCCTAACTATAATAATGGAACCGGTGATGCATTCCGTTCTGCTATGAACTACCAGGATGGTTCTTTTATCAAGATCAGGAATATATCGTTGTCGTACTGGATGCCTAAAAGCTTCATGAGCAGGCTGAAGATGAGAAACCTCCGTATTTACGGACAGGTATTGAACCCCGGTTTGATCTATTCAAAGATCAAATACATCGATCCAGACCTGAATGCAAAAGTGAAAACTTCAGATGGCGATCCGGGTGTATCTACTTATAACAGAGGTTTTGTAATTGGTGTGAATGCCGGTTTTTAACTATTAACGATTTAATACTACATATGTTACGTTCAAAAATATTGATTCCTGCAAGCGCATTAGCGTTGATGCTTGCAATAGGAGGGGCCTGTAAAAAATCATTCCTTGATGAAACCCTGATCTCTTCAAAAAGTACTCAGGATTATACTACAACAATAGGGTTGGATGGCCTGTCTACAGGCATGTACCAAAGCCTTCGTTTTCATTTTAACTACGAATGGGCTTATAGTACTACCAATTTGGGGGTTGACGAATTCACCATTGGCGACCCTGGTATGACAATGTGGAATGCATACGATAATAATCTGAATTCGCTTACAAAAGAGGTAAGAGACGTATGGGATAACATGTACGGCGCCATTAACTCGGCTAATATTCTTATTCAAAATGTGCCTTTGTATTATAACGGGGCAAACAAGAATACCCGCCTGGGTGAAGGATATTTTATGCGCGCCTT
>NZ_JBJMLX010000350.1:0-5890 GCF_045805085.1 Niastella sp. | reverse complement strand
GTTTACAATCATGAACTATATTGCTTACAGGATATTTGTAAGTTGTAGTAGTTGCCTGTTTCATACGTTATATTTTTAAGATTGCTACTAAAAACAGAGATGAATAATGGGCCAGGAGCTTCTAAGATGTAATGCTAAATTACGCATTTATATATATTAAAAAATTGATTGCAATCAATTTATCAACCAATCAAACGAGTAACAGACGGGCAAATCGTAATGTCTTCATGCTTTATATTTTTTAATATCGATGGCGCCAATCCAACCCGGGGTCTGTTGTTTGCGGAATGGCACTGTATGCCTTTTTTAAGCCGCCTAAATCGATGCGTATTTCATCAAGCATAACACCCGGGTCTATTGCATATATTTTCAAAGTATGACTGCCATTATTCAGGTGCGGTAATTGAATGGTGCGTTCGGCCCGGTTACGTAAAACATTCTCCTTCCATTCCTCACTTCTGCCCACTGTTTTAAAATCAACAATATTAACCGGTCCATCGTCTACAGACACACCATATCGCATGCTGAAATTATTATTGAGCGGTTGGCTGGGTATTGTATAAACCGTGATTGTTGGCGCCGCAGACGTATAGGTATCAAAACTATAGTCAAGCCAGGAACTATTCTTTTTTATGCTATCCGCATTTAATGAATAATATGGATCCCGCTCTGCCAGGTGGATTACATCCCATGCGCCTCCTGTATAGCCCAGATCATTCATGGGCGTCCATCCATAAGAAGTCCCATCGTGCTTGTTTTTCAGATTCATTGGATGAATACAAACAAAGCCATTATTTTCAGCATACTCACCCCAACTAAAATCTTCTTTATTAAACGGCCTATGGCACCGTACCTTCAATTCCATTTGTTTACCGCCATCTGTAAAAATCACCCTGCCGGTTAATTCTTTTCTCTTACCAACATTGCTCCAATCAACGTTTACCCAAATACGCACCTGGTTCTTTCCCCATTCCTTGCTCAGCCATCCGCCTTTTTGGGAAAGCCTGATCCAGTTAGCAGAAACACTGGCCTTCCACTCAACGGGCTTGCTGTCATTCAAAAAAACATCAATAAAGTACCGCTGCTTGTTTATATTATCAAAAGCAGGCAACATAGTGCCCTTACCCGGTATCAATGAGGAATCCTTTGTAACAAACCCTTCCGGCGCTATACTCCAACCGGCTGATCTGTCAATAGTGAACGCGGGTATTTCCTGCTCCTGATAAACTGGCAGGTTACGTGGTTTCATTGATAGGATGTTTTTCCATTTGCCGCCCGACAACACGTTGTTATAATATTCCGTTTCCTTTACAATACTATCATACACGGCTTTTGACTGCGCGGCATAATCAAAAGCACTTAACCGGTTTTGTTTTGCATAATAAATAGCTTTATCGCGGTACAGGAATTTTTTATTCATCCAGGCAGCGCACACCACCGGGTAATATACGAGTTGATAAAAAGCCGCCGAATCACTTTTATCTATTTTCGACCAAAATATCTTCACCTCATTTACCAGCGAGTCGTACTTATCAATCCGCTGTTGCGCTTCGTCGCCATAAAAGAAATGATTGTACCGGGTGGTAGTGGTTTTGGTAGTAGGTTCTGTACGGCTCCACCCCATGAATTCGGGTCTTCGTTCAAATGCCAGTTGAAAATATCGTAATAGTAAATGGTCGGCCGTGTAGGGTTTAGTTATCCACCAGTGTATAATTGGCCTTTCCCATGTCGCAGGCTTCTCAGAAGGCGGATCATAAGCCATTTTCAAAAAAAGTTCTATATTATATTCGAGCGGTTTAATATCACCCACATTCAACACCCATAACCTCGTGGCGCCTTCCCGCCTGGCCTTATCCATCTCTTCATACATCAGTTCCGGATGTGTAGAAGGCAGCCACAGATAATCATGCGGACGGCCCCAATAGGAAGCGTGGTAATAAACGCCAGAACCGCCGGAGCGCTTTTGTTCTTCCTGATTATTCAGGCGCTGGATGTACCCATAATTATCATCGGGCCATACAAGGATAATGTCTTCAGGAATTTTCAATCCATTATCATAGATGTCCAGCACTTCTTTATAGGCAGTAAACACCTGTGGAATGGAATATGCTTTTTTTCCCCGGTATTTTTCCAGCAAATCACGCTGATCTTTTATGATCTGCTCCAGCAGCGGAACCGCTTCTTTGGAACTCTTTACGCCCTCCATTCCGCTATCATGTACACCCCGCATCCCCATGGTATAGATGGCATCGATGGCTGTTGATTCCTTTACCCGGCTCTCCCAATATTGATACACTTTTTCTTTATTGGTGAGATAATTAAAGGGCCCCATCGTTTTTTCATCCCATTCGCCTACATTGTTACGCAACATCGGCTCTGCATGCGAGGTACCAATGACGATGCCATAATCTTCCGCTACTTTTTTATTTCCCGGATAGCTAAAAAAGGCTTTGGTGCTGGGGTGCATGGCCGGCCAAATGAGATTCGCTTTTAACCGCAGCAACAATTCAAACACTTTGGCGTACGTCTTCGGGCCTATATCGCCGGTTTCCGGTTCAAATGTTTTGGCGGCCCAGGGTTGCAAACCCCAATCTTCATCATTGATAAAAATGCCGCGGTATTTCACGGTTGGTGGCGAAGATATGTATGTAATTAAGTTAAGCGACAATTCCTTTTTTTGTTTCACCGGCATATCGGCCCACCAGTACCAGGGCGAGACGCCCAATACTTCTGAAATGGAAAAAACGCCAAAGGCAGTACCACGGGCATCGCTGCCTGCAATCACCAATACTTTTGAAATGTTGTTATTGGGCTTTTCAATCCCCATTACTCCGTAACACTCCCATTTCCCCCGCAGACTATCCAATTCAGTATGGCTGCCATTGATCTGCCGTATAAGCGGAGAAGCAATATTGCCGATCACAATTACATTACCTTTTGCATTGGCTATATCCATGATAACCGGAGGCTGGTTGCCGGTTACCATTTTAATATCATTCGCCAGTAAATGAGCGGCTATAGAATCCAGCCTGGGGCCGGCAGGACTGTACAGGATCTGTAACCCTTTTTCCTTATCAGTAAATGAAAATGTCTGCGACAGGGAGATGCCGGGTAACAGCAGAAGGAACAGAAATATGCTGAAGGAAATATTCATATGGCAATTAATGGGGTGAAATTACTGTACTTCATTCACAAACCAGCCTGTACTGTCGGTTCAGGACCAATAGCTATTTATGAGAAGCAATTTCTTAACTATAAGAAGGGTTTCAAAAGCGTGTAAGTTATAACGCCCGCACATACGCTGCCATTTTTTCCCTGGTGCGTTCATCAGGCAAAGTTCCCTCGCCTGCTTCCATATTGTCGGCCATATGTTGGGCATTGGAAGAGGCAGGGATCACACAGGTCACATTCGAATGTGCAATAATATACTTTAACAGAAAAGCGCCCCAGCTTTGAATGCTCAGATCGGCTGCCCAATGGGGTAATGGTTCGTTTTTCAAATGAGTAAACAGGCGTCCCTGTCCAAATGGTCTGTTGATCAGGGTAGCCACACCCAGCTCCGCAGCAACGTACAACAAACGGTCTTCAGCTTCCCTTTCAAGTATGGAATAATTGAACTGCACAAAATCAACTGGCTCGGCGCGCATTACCTTTTCCAGATCATCGTAACTACTGAAGGTGTAATGCGTAATGCCTATATACCTGATCTTTCCGGCCTCTTTCCATTCCCGCAATACCGGCAGATGCGTTTTCCAATCGGTGAGATTATGGATCTGCATCAGATCAATCACCTTCCGGTCCATTAGATCCATGGAATGGTCCATTTGCTTGATACCTTGTTGCAACCCTCTTGTCCAAACCTTGGTAGCATAAAATAACTCATTGGCAAAGGGCGCCTTACTGGTAAGTGTACCTACCATACGTTCTGCATTACCATACATGGGAGAACTATCGATCAGGCGGCCTCCTGCCTGGTAAAAGGTGTTCAACACAGCCGTTAATGAATCGAAAGCCGATTTATTGTTTGTATCGAAAGTATTATAAGTACCCATACCTATTACAGGAATGGATTCACCTGTGGAGGGAATGGTTCTGGTGATCACAATTTGGTTAATTTTAGAAAAGGTGTAACCAAAAATAAGAAAGATTGGCCTTACATGAACCAGGCTTCTTTGTTAACATCACCCACTACTCCTCCTTTAACCAGGCCACTTTTTGCACGGTGGCATGCGGCGCTGCAATGATATGGCCATACAAATCAGGTCGCCGGGCGTTCTTATACCGGTAACCACCCGATTGAGTCAGTTTTTGCGGCGTTAGCGTAGCAATAGCAATTTCATTTCCTAACTGGCGACACTCCGCTATCACATCCCCAAACGGATCAAGGATCATGGAACACCCGTTCTTTAACTGGTCATCATCCATCCCTATTGGGTTGGAAAAAACGACATAAACGCCATTGTCATAAGCGCGTGCGGGTAACCATTTCATCAACCAGCTACGGCCTTTCAGCCCATCAAATTCTGCCCGCAATGAAGTAGGATCTTCTTCCCGTTTTTCCCATAATTCCGGGTCTACAAAACCAGCGCCTGGCCGAGGTGATGGCGTGCACATTGTTACATGCGGCATAAAAATAATATCCGCGCCAAGTAATGCAGTGGCCCTTACATTTTCAATAACATTATTATCATAGCAAATCAAAATGCCACATTTCCATCCCTCCATTTCGAAAACACAATAGCTATCGCCTGGTGTAAGATGGGGGTTGATAAAAGGGTGCAGTTTTCTGTATTTTGCTACAAGCCCATTCTCATTGACGCAGACATAGGTCTTGTACAACTTGTCCTGCTCATCTTTTTCAAACAAACCAGCCAGTACGGCAATATGATATTTCCTGGAAATTTCCGTAAGCCTGATTATACTCTCTCCTTCAGGCACAAACTCTGCCAGATGGAGCATCTGATCTTTAGAAAGATGCCTGGCGAAGGTATACCCTGTTATAGAGCATTCATGAAATGCTATAGCCTTTGCACCATCTTCTGCAGCTTGTTTACTTAGATGGTCTATCACAGATAAATTGTATGCTTTGTCAGCACTTTTATGCTCAAACTGAGCAGTAGCGATTTTTAATTGATTCATGAATTATAATAAAATACTTACTCAAATTTAAAATTTTAAAACATGAGTCTATTTATTGATCATATTATGCATAAAAAAATCCGGACCTATACTGTCCGGATTTCAATTAGTGCTTTTACTTTTAAATATTTTCTGTTTCCATACTTGCTCCGTAATTGATGCCGCTCTCTGCAATTTGTGTCAAAAGCATATCTGTCTGCTTCTCTTCCTCGAGCGTTTGACCCAGCAGATTTTTTGCTTCCATATATCCTAGTACTTTAGCCAGCTGCGCCAAAGAGCCATAAGAAGCAATTTCGTAATGTTCTGCTTTTTGAGCTGCAATGATCAAGGCTGAATCTCTTTGAGCAGACCCATCATCTGTATCGTCGATCAGGTCTTCCGCCTCTGAAATTATTCCAGCCATTGCAGGGCATTTTGTTGTATCAGCTTCCTCGCCTATACTTGAGAAAACCTGTTCTAGTCTGTTGACATGTTCTTTTGTTTGCTGACGATGCGTTGCAAAAGCATCCTTTAGTTTAGTTTCTGTAGCAGCCTCTTCCATTCTACTTAAAGCTTTAACCAGTTTTTTTTCGGCCCAGTAGAGATCTTGTAGCTGCTCTATAAATAAATCTTTCAATTTAGAATTAGCAGAAACATTTGTTGTTGTTGCACCTTCGATTGCCATATGATTAAGATTTAGTTTAAATATTATTTATGCTAAAAATTAGTGCCAGATCAATTCACCTAAAATGTTCCATAGACATAATGCTTT
>NZ_JBJMLX010000349.1:0-6309 GCF_045805085.1 Niastella sp. | reverse complement strand
TGATAACTAAATATAATCTGATCGTAAGGCTGCTGAAGGTAAGGCCGAATGCTATCTGCCAAAGCCTCCAGGTATAACGCATTATCGTAAAAAGGCGGGATGATGGTCAGCTTGAAAGAATACTTCCCTTTTTTATGTGCTTCTTTTGCGTATTCCACGGCCGTTTCATAACTGCTCATGGCATAATGCGGATACAAAGGGACCAGCACTACTTCTTCCAGGTCAGGTGTTTTTTCCAACAGCTCATCGTAAGCAGTCCATGGTGTAGGAGCGCCATAACGCATAGCCAGGGCTACCGGTTCGGTAACCTGCTTTTGCAAGGCCTCCTGCAATTGCCTGCTTATTACCATCAGGGGTGAGCCCTCTTTAGTCCAGATAGATGAATAAGCATGGGCCGATTTTGGCGCCCGGAACGGAACAATGATACCTTTCACCAGCAATAACCGTTGCAGGTAGGGCATATCGATCACCCGTTCATCCATCAAAAATTCATTCAAATAACGACGCACATCTTTCACCTGTGTTGAGTCAGGTGACCCCAGGTTCATTAAAACGATGCCTCTTTTTGTTGTTGCCATAATAATTGAGTGCAAAAGTAATCAGGTTAATAACTTAAAAATCAAATTTATTCCCGGCGGTATGGCCAGCCAGCCCCGCCATCGGCAGTTTTTACTACCCGATGACATAGTAATCTTCCCAATGGTTCCTCAATGGTGCCTCGATTCAGCTTCATTGGGTTGTCTTTGCTTCCTCGGCCCCCGAGGTTGAAGAAAGGTTGAACAGAGGTGTTTCCGAGGACCCAAAGAGGTAAATCCGAGGTGGTTCCGAGGTGAATCCGAGGTGAAATAGTATTTATTTGTCAATCGTCACAGGAATCTTACACTTCATCACACCACTTTCCCTGAAGCGTCCCTAAAAAACGGGCATTTCCGAGGAAAAAATACCAAACGTCCCATCCATAAGAGGTAGTCGTCACAACAAGTCCCGAAGACCGTCACATTTCCGGAAAAGCGAGGGCCATTCTGTCCTAGCTTTGCTTTTTCAGTCAATTCATCGAGGCCTATGGTCGGGTTTTGCCGGTCAACCTTACTCCAAAAGCCCCGTCCCGACTGGGAAATTCAGTTCTTTGACATAGACATGGTTTCACCCAAACAACCGTTCGAAAAAGCCCTCCATTCATTCAGCGAAATCATTAATGAATTTCGTCATATGCGTACATGATGATAATCAGACAGTAAAATGACAGTGAAATGACAGACATAATTGGACGTTGACGAGTCCGAAAGTATTTTTGCACTGTCACTTTTCAGAATTCAGTATTCATGCACGGAAACAGTACCAAGAATATAACAAAGTTTTTTATAGCCGGGATCAATTACAAAAAATCCGATGCTGCGATAAGAGGTCAGTTTGCAGTGAGTAATGATCAATACGCTACCCTACTTTCCAAAGCCCCCGAATTTGGTTTGCATGAGTTATTTATTTTAAGCACTTGTAACCGTACCGAAATTTATGGTTTTGCAGAAAGTGCCGATCAACTGATTAACCTGCTGTGCACCCAAACCGAAGGAACCGCTTCAACTTTTACCCGATTAGCATACGTAAAAAACGGACTGGCTGCCATAGAGCACCTTTTCTCTGTTGCCGCCGGTATCGATTCCCAGATATTGGGTGATTACGAAATTGTAGGACAGATAAAACAGGCAGTGAAATTCAGCAAGGAACATGGCTTTACCGAAACCTTTATGGAACGTCTGGTAAACTGTGTACTGCAATCTTCAAAGGCCATTAAGAACCAAACCAACCTCAGCGGCGGCACCGTTTCGGTTTCCTTTGCTGCGGTTCAGTACATCCGGGAAAAAACAACCGACATCACCAACAAAAGGATCCTGCTGCTGGGTGTTGGCAAAATTGGTCGCAATACCTGTAAGAATCTTGTTGACTACCTGGATGCTGACCACATTACACTTATTAACCGTTCCCCCGATAAAGCCGTTCAACTGGCAGAAGAGCTAAGCCTGCATCATGCACCGATCTCAGCGCTGGCTGAAAAAATAGAAACTTCCGACATCATTCTGGTTGCTACCAATTCGGTAGAACCCACCATAAAGAAATCGCACCTGGAAGGCAAAGGCGAAAAACTCATCATCGACCTGTCGGTTCCTTTTAATGTTGAAGAAGGCGCCCAGGAATTGCCCAACGTTCACCTGGTGAATGTTGATGAGTTGTCGAAACTGAAAGACGAAACCCTGCAAATGCGGGAAGCCGAGGTACCAAAGGCCATGAGCATCATTCAGGAACACATCGACGAGTTCCTGGAATGGTTCGAAATGCGCAAGCATGTGCCGGTATTCAAAGCCGTTAAAACCAAACTTAAAGAGATCCAGAACTTTCCATCTTACATCCGACTTTCACCCGAATTAGCTGCGTGCCAGACTATAAATGCCGACGAGAAAATACAACGGGTAATAAATGGCATGGCTTCTAAAATGCGCCAGAATAACCAACGTGGCTGCTATTATATAGAAGCTATCAATGAGTTCATTGCGTGAATCGGCAATGGTCAATGGTCAATAGCTCTCAACTTTCCGGTTCTCGGATTAATTATTAATCTCGGGAATCCGGTTCTATTCACCATTCCCCATTCACCATTGACGAAAGTATTAGCTTTGCAAAAACTGAACAAGCACTGATGAATAAAGTGATCCGTATTGGCACCAGGGAAAGCCAACTGGCGGTATGGCAGGCAACACAAGTACAAAGCCTGCTTGCCCAACATGACTTTGCCGCCGAACTGATATATATTAAAAGTGAAGGGGATATTGATCTAAAGACTCCATTATACGAAATGGGCGTTCAGGGTATCTTTACCCGCAGCCTCGATATTGCCCTGCTGAACGACCGCATTGATATTGCTGTGCACTCCATGAAAGATGTGCCCACTCAATTACCTAAAGGCATCGTTACTGCATCGGTTTTAAAGAGAGCATCGTATAAAGACCTGCTTGTATATAAAAAAGATGCTGAAGCCGGCAATCGGCAATCGGCAATCGGCAATTCAGAAAACTCAGACTTCCCATTCACCATTGACCATTCACCATTGACGATAGCCACCAGCAGCATTCGCCGCAAGGCCCAATGGTTGAACCGGTACCCGCACCATACCATCGACAACCTCCGTGGTAATGTAAATACCCGCTTAAAGAAACTGGCTGAGAGCCACTGGAACGGCGCCATCTTTGCCGCGGCCGGACTGGAAAGGATTGGCCTGCGTCCTGAACAATCTATTGAACTGGATTGGATGTTGCCAGCCCCCGCCCAGGGCGCCATCGTAGTGGCCTGTCGGGAAAACGATCAATATGCTTTTGAAGCCTGCCAGTTGTTCAACGATGAACATACCGCACTTTGCACCACCATTGAAAGAGATTTTCTGCGTGCTTTACTTGGCGGTTGCTCTACGCCTATCAGTGCGCTGGCAACCATCCTAAATGACCAGGTTTATTTTGAAGGCAACATTCTGTCGTTAGACGGAAAAGAGAAAGCGACCATCGAAAAAACAATAGCTATCAATAATAGCAATAACCTGGGTAGCATTGCCGCAAAAGAATTATTGGAGAACGGCGGCCAGGTAATTGCAGACCAGATCAAAAATGGCAAATAAGATTTCCATATTAAGCACAAGGCCTTTGGAAACGGCTTTGCTGGAAGCAGCCAAGGCAAAGGATGTTCAAATTGATATCGTATCGTTCATTGATACTTCGCCGGCACTTACAGCCGGTATTAAAGATGAGGTGGTTAAAATAATAAAACAACCAACCGCCGTGGTGTTCACCAGTATGAATGCGGTAAGCAGTGTTGCAGCTTATATTAATGGTGATAAGCCCGACTGGAATATCTTCTGTATCGGGAATACCACCCGCCAGTTGGCTGCCCGGTATTTTGGCGAGCAGTCGATACACACGGTTGGCAACAATGCTTCCGATCTGGCTGATAAAATGATCACTGGTAAACAGATCAAACAGGTGGTGTTTTTCTGTGGCGATCAGCGCCGGGAAGAACTGCCCGGCAAACTGCGGCAAAACGGAATTGCGGTACAGGAAGTGATCGTTTATCATACCATCAGCACGCCTCATAAAATAGATAAAGCGTATGATGGTATTTTGTTTTTCAGTCCCAGCGCGGTGCAGAGTTTCTTTTACGCCAATGCCGTACTTGCATCCACTGTACTATTTGCCATAGGCCAAACAACGGCCGACGCCATAAAATCATTTACCGACAACCTGATCATTGAATCTGAACGGCCCGGTAAAGATGAACTGGTAAAGAAAATGTTTCAATTTTTTAAAAAGTAACACTACTACATATTATGCTGCAAAACGATCTGTTATTAAGAACCCTGAAAGGAGAACAAGTAGAACGCCCGCCAGTATGGATGATGCGCCAGGCCGGCCGGTATTTACCCGAGTATATGGTGCTGCGCGAAAAGTATGGCTTCTTTGAACGTTGCCAAACACCCGAACTGGCTTGCGAGATCACCATTCAACCGGTAGACATTATTGGTGTGGATGCAGCCATCCTTTTTTCCGACATCCTGGTAGTACCACAAGCCATGGGTTTGGAAGTACAATTGATAGAAAGCAAAGGCCCCCTGTTACCAGACCCTATTAAAAATATCAATGACCTGAACCGCGTTCGCGTAGCAGATGTAGATGAAACCCTGAATTATGTGTTTGACGCCATCAGGCTCATTAAAAAAGAATTGAACGGCCGGGTTCCTTTAATTGGTTTTGCCGGCGCCCCCTGGACGCTGCTTTGTTATATGGTACAGGGTAAAGGTTCCAAAACATTCGACGAAGCCAAGATCTTCTGCTATACCCAACCCGAAACAGCGCACAAGCTGTTACAGATGATCACCGATACTACCATTGCTTACCTGAAAGGTCAGGTGAAAGCGGGGGTAGATGTGGTACAGATCTTCGATAGCTGGGGCGGTTTGCTGGGCCCTGATGATTTTGAGAACTTCTCCTTAAAATATATCCGCCAGATCGTTGCTGCACTGAAAGACGAAGTAGCCACCATCATTTTTGCCAAAGGCGCTTTTCAATCCCTGAATGCTATGGCTGCTACCGGCGCTCATGGGTTGGGCATCGACTGGTGTATTACCCCGGCCATGGCACGCCAGCTGGCAGGCCCCAACGTAACGCTGCAAGGTAATTTTGATCCCGCCAAACTGTTATCACCTGTTCCGGTGATCCAAAAAGAAGTAAAGAAGATGTTGAACGACTTTGGCGGACAACGGCACATTGCCAACCTGGGTCACGGCATTTTACCCAACGTACCGGTTGACCATGCAAGAGCATTTGTGGATGCAGTGAAAGAATACAAGCAACAAGGTATACAAGCATAAGAGAAACAGACGATATGAGATTTAAAGAACAATGGATTAATTATATACACGGTCTGCAAGACAAAATTTGCGCCGCCCTGGAGCAGGAAGATGGCAAGGCAACCTTTAAAGAAGACCAATGGCAACGTGCTGAAGGCGGTGGTGGCAAAACGCGGGTGATAACCAATGGAAATGTCTTTGAAAAAGGCGGCGTTAACACCTCCGTTGTATTTGGTGAAGTGACCGACGACATGCGCAAACAATTAAAGGTATATGGCCATCGCTGGTTTGCCTGTGGTCTGTCGCTGGTATTGCATCCGGTGAACCCGTTCGTGCCTACGGTGCATTGTAATTACCGGATGTTCGAAGTGTACAATGATGACGATATGAAAGTTTTCGCCGACCATGTCATAATAGGCCGGGAGGCGGCCGAGGCCAGAGCCGTCGATCGTTGGTTTGGCGGCGGCACAGACCTTACACCCTATTATTTATTTGAAGAAGATGCCCGGCATTTTCATCAAACCTATAAGAATGCCTGCGATGCGTTTGATCCCGGTTTCTACCCTGCCTTCAAAAAAGAATGCGACAACTATTTTGTGAACTGGCATCGCAATAAAGAACGCCGGGGTATTGGCGGCATCTTTTACGATCACCAACGGCCATCAGCAGAAAAAGATACAGACTTCTGGTTCAACTGTGGTAAAACCTGTGGCGATGCGTTTATTACCGCCTATTTACCGATAGTTCAAAAAAGAAAACAACTGCCCTATACCGAGCAACACAAACACTGGCAGGAGATCCGTCGCGGCCGGTATGTTGAGTTCAACCTGGTGCATGACCGGGGCACGTTGTTTGGCTTGAAAACAAATGGCAGAACAGAAAGCATCTTAATGAGTTTGCCTCCTACCGTACGCTTTGAATAC
>NZ_JBJMLX010000348.1:0-6649 GCF_045805085.1 Niastella sp. | reverse complement strand
TCATGACAACCTTTCAAAGAACCGATTCCAACAATGCAGACTTTCAGGACCTGGTAAAACAACTGGATGCAGACCTGGCGATACGTGATGGCGCAGAACATGCTTTCTATGACCAGTATAACAAGATCGTAAACATAAAACATGCAGTAGTTTGCTACCTCGACGATCAACCGATCGGTTGTGGCGCCTTTAAAGAATATGACGATAAGTCGGTAGAGATAAAACGCATGTATGTTAAACCGGCCTATAGAGGTAAAAGTATTGGCCTGTATATTTTGAAGGAGTTGGAGTTATGGGCGGCAGAATTAAATTATCCAACCACTGTTCTGGAAACCGGCAAAAAGCAACCCGAAGCCATCCGGTTGTACGAAAAGGCAGGCTATACCCGCATCAAAAACTTCGGGCAATATGAAAACGTTGAAAATAGCGTTTGTATGTCGAAGGATATTTCGTAATAATTAACTTTAACAATTCATAGCCCTTTCAAAAGTAGACTTAGGTTTAAATTAGTAGTAAACCTTATCATATGAAGTTTTTACTACCTATAATTATCCTGGTCACTCTGTTTGCCTGTAAAAAAGAAAAAGAAAAGGTCGATAATAAAAAAGCTACGCCGCACCTTACCTTTACCCAGGAAAATAAAAAATGGTTTATTTATTTTCCTGGTCAGGATTGGAAATTCAAAAATGACAAAGGCGACAGCATGGTTTACAAAGTCATGCTGATAGAACAAAATTTTCTCCAACCAGAGTTTAGAGACACTACCTCTACGATCATAGCCTATACCCAATCTTACAAGGTAACTTTAAAATCAGCCGACGATTCCATTGTTGTTTACTTTTATAAAGAGTATCAGAGTAATGACCCAGATAAATTGCGGTGTAACATTCTTTGGACTTCCATGAAAGGACAGCTGCTTAACCTGGCTGCTATTGAAAACAATGCTTCCTTTAACCAGAAAACGGTGAGTGGATTAACATATACAACGGTAACGCCGGCTGTGCCTTCATCTGATATGGTAGATCCGTTCACCCGGTTCGACAAAGCCTGGTACGACCAGGGCGCTGGATTTATTGAGATCATAGATATGAATGGCGTTTCCTGGAAAAGGGTATAAATTTAAAAAGCCCTCCGTCCCGGCTAAGCCGGGATCAGGGGCTTTTGTGTAAGGCGAGACGACTACTGTTCAATCTGCATAAGACTGATAGCTGTACCGCCGCCTGCGGCGAGGGAAAGCTTCAGTTTGGTATTGCTATCAACCAGTAGAGTTCTGATGGAATAGGCTTCGGGATCTGTTTTCCAGTTAGCACCCACCCCATCTTCATACAGGGTTGCTTTGTATTTTTTTCCTTTCTCCAAAAAGTTCAACAAGAGGGTTGTTGTTCGCGCATGCTCATCCGTGATGGCGCCAACGAACCAGTTGTTCGTTCCCTTTCCCTTGCGTGCAATGGTTATATAATCGCCTGGTTCCGCTTCCAGAATTCGGGTAGTATCCCAATCAACGGGTACATCTTTTATAAACTGAAAGGCATCGGGTTTGGCTTCATAATTCTCCGGCAGGTCGGCCGCCATTTCAACCGGACTGAACAAGGTAACATACAAAGCCAGTTGTTTGGTTAGCGTGGAATGCACCGAGCGGTCTGGCATGCCTGGTACATAACCCTTTAGTTTAAAAATGCCCGGTGTGTAATCCATTGGCCCACCCATCAACCGGGTAAATGGTAAAACGGTTTCATGATCCGGCGGATTTCCATTGCTGAAGGCATGGTATTCATTACCCCGGGCAGCTTCACAGGCCATGAAGTTGGGATAGGTGCGTTGCAGTCCTGTCGGTCTTGGCGGTTCATGCGCATCCACCATTACATGATAGCGCATGCCTTGCTGCAGCACCCGTTCATAATGATTTACCATCCACTGTCCATCGTGGTGTTCACCCCGCGGAACAATACGGCCCACATACCCGGTTTTCACGGCAGGGTAACCGAATTGTTGCATGAACCGGAAAGCCGTATCGAGCTGCCGTTCGTAATTGGTGGCAGACCCCGACGTTTCATGGTGCATGATCATAGTCACGCCTTTGGACCGTGCATACTCCGTAATTTCCTTTACATCAAAATCAGGGTATGGCGTAACAAAATCAAACACATTTTCCTTCCAGTTGCCAAACCAGTCTTCCCAGCCCCGGTCCCAGCCTTCTACCAGCACGCCACCGATCTTGTTCTTTGCTGCAAAATCAATATACCGTTTTACATTGGCGGTATTGGCGCCGTGCCGGCCATTGGGGATCAATTGCCCATTGGCGTTGGTGCTATCGGCATAGTCAGAATAATTCCAGGTGCTTTTGCCGGTTTGCATTTCCCACCACACGCCCACGAATTTCATGGGTTTTATCCACGACAGATTGGGCGAAGCCGGTGGGTCGTTCAGGTTGAGGATCGTTTTTGACGCCAGGATGTCCGCTGCTTTATCACTCACGAGTAGCGTGCGCCAGGGCGTATGCGCAGGTGCATGCAGGTAGGCTTTGTTATTACAGGCATCCGGCACCAGGGTCGATGTTAATATGAACTCCTTTTTATCAACATGCAATTGCATGGCCGGGTAATTCAACAGGGCGGCTTCATGTATATTGATGTAGAGTCCATCGGCCGTCTTCATCATTAACGGTGTTTGCACCGCCAGCGAATCGGTTACCGTACGAACGGCAATATCTGTGGCCGCCTGTACAACCGGTGCATTGTTCACTTCACTAAGCAACGAAGTAGTATAGGCGTATTCATTGGTATCAAAATCGCCGGGGATCCAGAATGCTTTATGGTTACCGGCCAAATGAAACTGCGTGCACTCTTCTTTTACAACAAAATAAACAAGGCCTGTTTGCCTGGGAAATTCATAGCGGAACCCTACTCCATCGGCAAAAACACGAAACACAATATCAAGCAGTTTTCCTGAACCATGTTTCAGGTGAACGGTGAGTTGTTCATAGTTGTTGCGAATGGTACTGCATTCTCCCCAAACCGGTTTCCAGGTTTCATCCACTACTTTCCGGTCAACATTTACCAGGGAAAAGTTTTTATAAAACAGGGAATCTGTTTCGAGCATAAAACCCAGTGCGGAGGGTTTCACTACATCGCGGCCATTGAACAAAACGGCATACACCGGCCGTCCCTGCTCATCTATAAAAAACTGCAGCTTCACTTTTTCCCTGCTTATCTCCAACGGTGGACTTGCATAAACTACAACGGAAAGCAACAGGAATATTAATACGATACTGGTCTTTACGGGTATCATCATGTGTTGTATCAGTTTTTAATAACCGGCATTCTGTTGTCCGGCCATTTTGGGGTTTGAATTGAACTCTGACAATGGAATGGGCCAGCTGTAGGTTTTATCTTTCCATGCGAGGTTACCAGTAACATTCATAGCGGTTTCGTAATACGCGGCTTCTGAAGCCCCGATACGCCAGCGACACACATCAAACCACCAGCCGCCTTCGTTGAACAATTCAGCAAAACGCTCATAGTACAACGGGTTATTCCCTAATACCGGATCGCCAATAGCCACTGTAGAACCGGTTAAACTGGTATAATCAACCGGTGAGGCCGCATTTACGGGGTAACCATAAGCCCGGCGTTTTGTTTTGTTCAGGTACTCCAGGGCGGTAGCATTATCGTTCGTTCCTTTTTCGGCTTCTGCATATAACAAATACACATCTGCCAGTCGTATCAGGTAATAGTTCCACGCATCAGCCGGGCCTGTGTTGTTGATATTATTGAAAATGGGTGCATACTTTCTAAAGCTCCAGCCATACCGGTTTGTCTGGTTGGCCCAGAAAGCAGGCATGGATACCGGGAACCAGTTCCTGCCATCATATTTTACTGAATCGAGCCAGGGCTGCAGCGCATTTACAAACAACCGCGGATCACAGGTTTGATTGGTTCTTGCCTGTAAGGATTGCAGTTTATACGCAGGGTCCATTATTTTTTCGGGGTTGGTATAGCTTTTAGGTTTATTGGGGTCGAACGCAGGATTGGTCACCAATTTATAAGTACCCAGGTTGAACCCGAAACGCAAGACGTTTTTGTCGTGAATGATCTCATTGCCATATCCCAGGGGATTGGATGCGCCTTCGGTGCCATCATTGCCCAGGGCCCAGGGGCACCAGATCAACCCATTGATGGCAGTTGCATTGGGGGTATTGCCATAGACGCCATAATTGCCTTTTGAATCCTGGTCAATATTCAGTTCAAAGATCGATTCTTCATTGAACTCATTGGCATCGAGACCAATAAATGCATCGCGGTATTTTGCATAAGGCATCAAGGTCTTGCCGCTGTTATCGATCACATCTTTCAACACGGTCTTCGCATCATCCCAGTTCTGCATAAACACATAAGCTTTGCCCAGCAACGATTTGGCGGCCCATTCGCTGATCCTTCCTTTATCGTTGCCCGTCCAGTTTTTTCCTTTCAACAACTGTGCAGACGTTTTTAAATCACTTACGATCAGGTCCCACACTTCTTTTACTGTACTGCGTGTTTTTTGCGTTCCTTCCAGGTTAGTTGGCAGTTCACTGAAAATGGGAATGCCTTTTTTATCGGCCCCGGATGTCGGGGTCAGATAACTTTCGCCAAACAAACATTCCAGGTTAAAATAATAGTAGGCCCGTAAAAAATAGGCCTGTCCTTTTACCAGGTCGGCGGTTGGCTGGTCCTGCGGTTTACCGGAATGCGTCATATAAAAATCAACGCCCTGTAATGCCACATTGCAGTTTTTAATACCAGTATAAAAGCTTGTCCAGGCTTCCTGAACGTACTGATTATTGATGCTTATATTGGTAGCCGCCATTTCGTTCCAGGAAGGATCGCCGTCATACACACTGTTGGCAGTATGCGTGGCGTTCGACAAAGCTTTTGGCCATAAATGAAAGCCAAACAAATTCGCATCGCGTAAATTGGAATAGCAGGGCGCCAGCACACTGTTCAAATCGTTCAGGCTGGCAGGAAAGTTAGTGGTGGAATAGCTGTCGGCAGGCGCAACCAGTCCGGGATCTTTTGTACATCCTGCGAGAATAGCAAAGCCTAGTATTATGACGTTTATTTTTTTGAACATGGTAATTATTTTTAACGATGGCTAAAAATTTATATCGATGCCTGCTGAATATAACTTCACCTGCGGGTATTGCGACACGGCATCCAACCCGCGGGTAGTAACGCCGATTGCATTGCCCACAAAACCCGACATAGCAGCTGCTGAATAAGCGCTTCCCAATTCAGGATCGAGCCCTGAATATTTTGTAATCACAAACAGGTTATTGGCCATTACAAATACGCGGACGGTTTTAATACCTGCCTTTTGCAACAGCGGCTGATTGAACGTATAGCCCACCTGCAGGTTTTTTAATTTCAGGTAATCGCCTTTTTCAACAAAGTAACTGTTCACGGAGGTGTAGTTCTTATTGGGATCCAGCGTGAACGTACCATCGTTGTTCTTAATACCAAGGCGAGGCTGACCGGTCAACTGGTTATCACCGAGGAAAGAAGCGCCAAACACTTTGCTGGTAGTATTTCCATCGGCGAATGGATACATTTCATAAGCTTTCACCCCATTGAAAATATCAACACCAGCCACGCCATTGAATAACAACGATGCATCAAATCCTTTGTAGTTAAGTCGGATGTTGGCGCCGTATACAAATTTTGGATTGGGATTACCAATTACCTGGCGATCGTCGGGCGAAATGGTTTTACCATTTTTATCATCGTGTGCAAAGATCAGGTCGCCGGCCTTTGCACCAGGTTGAGCAGTGGCAGCAGCCGCTTCTGCATCGGTTTTAAACATCCCAAGCACTTTATAGCCATAAAAAGAACCGAATGGCAAACCGGCTTTGGTAACGGTAATGCTCTGGTTCGACATCACACTGAAACCCGCATCGCCAGTAGAATAATAGTTATACCCATCGAACAGTTTGTCATTGGCAATACCACTCAGGTCTATCACTTTGTTTTTATTAAACCCGCCGTTCACACTAACGTCGAAACCAAAGTCAGAAACCTTGCCACGGTAGCCGAGCAGCACATCAACCCCTCTGCTGTTTACCTTACCAATATTTGTAAAATAAGGCGCTGTATAACCGGAGCTCAAGGCAACCGGCAGGGCATACAACATATCTTTTGTATCGCGTGTATAGTATTCAACCGTGAAATAGGCTTTGCCATTCAGCGCTTCTCCATCTAATCCCAGGTTGGTTTCATACACAGTTTCCCAATGCAGGTTGGGGTTAGGAATGGCATTAACCGTTACGCCAATATCCAATGGGCCACCGGGTGCAAAATTCGCGCCTGACAGCGAACCTAATCCATTGGGGCCAGCAAAGGAACTATACGCAGCAACATAGGTATAAGGCGGAATATTGCTGTTTCCCAGCGTACCATAACTGCCACGCAATTTTAAGCGGCTCAGTGTCGATCTTAATGGCGTAAAGAAGTTTTCTTCGCTGATATTCCAGCCGGCCGAGAAAGCGCTGAACACGCCGCGTTGTTTGTTGGGCCCGAATACCGTGAAGTTGGCATCCTGCCGTACGGAACCCGTGAGATAATAGCGGCCTTTATAATTATAGTTGACCCTGCCAAAAAATGATTTTATCAAACCC
>NZ_JBJMLX010000347.1:0-9693 GCF_045805085.1 Niastella sp. | reverse complement strand
TCTTCTTTTTTAAAAACGGCATGAATAATGGCTTTATCCAATAACTGTTCTGCATAATACTCCGCTCCCTTCAATGCAGGTATAGCAAGATCAAGTCCGCCGGGGAATGCAATGCCGCCGCCGGGATATACAGGGTAGGCCCGCCAGAAATCATTTTTCCCAAAATAGAATTGCAGTTGACCGGGTTCGCCGCCGAAAGTTAATCCGATATCCCCGTTTCCGGCAAGTGGCGCATCGGGTGTTTTGGCAGTAGGTACGTTTGCAGGCGGCGCGGTAAACACTGTTTTATAACGGCTGGCATATATTGGCTGGGCCAACATGTTATGAGTGATAAATAAAAGGAGAATACAAAATACCGGATAGATGCCTTTCAACGTAAATTTTATGCTAAAGTTAGTCATTGGTCCTTTGCCATGCTATTATCTATAGGCAAAACAGTAAGCTGGGTTAACCTGCTTACTGTTTTGCCTTGTTTAATTAGCAATCGTTAATCCTGCCGCATAATTGACATAGTTTGGCCATTGGCCAGTTGCAGGAAGTACAGGCCTGTAGCCAGGTTTCCTATATGAAGCGGGGTTTGTTGGTTGTTGAGCAGGATGGTTTTCACCGGCCGTCCGGCACCCGAAGGCCTTATGGTTAGGAGGGAGATCCTTTCTCATAAAAAAACCGGAAACCTGCAAGGGGTCTCCGGTTGGACGAAATGGACAAAACTGCCGTTTGGCTGGCTGTTTGCATGTTAACAATCGAGGAACAGCTTCTGGTAATAGAGAACGGATCTGAATGGTTGTTACAAGGGTTGTTTCACAGGTCAATTTTTTGCATCCAGCAGCTCATGCAGTTTGTCGCCGAGGTCATTACGGCCTAAATTACCAATGAAGGTGGCTACAATGTTGCCTTCGCTGTCGAGCAATATTTTGGTAGGAAATGCGGTGATGCCAAATTCGGTTACGGCATCGAACTGTTTTCCGTTCTTATTATTCAGTACCTGGCGCCAGGTAAGGCCATCTTCTTTAACAGCAGTTTCCCAGTTCTTTTGCAGTTGGGCGCTGTCTTTTGCCATTTCCTGTGCAATACCAATGATCTCAAAACCTTTGTCTTTGTATTCGGCATACAACTCCTTCAGGTGCGGGTGGCTGGCGCGGCAGGGTTTGCACCAACTGCCCCAGAAGTCGAGCAGCACATATCTGGCATGCGTGGCTTTCAGATCGATCTTATCGCCATTGATATCCTGTTTATATTGCTGAAATTTGACCAGCCTGTCGAGGTTGCTCTTTTTTAAAGAGTCAAGCACCTTGCTGGCGTAGTTCTTTTTTACTTTGCCTGAATAGCTGTCAATTATCAGGGATAAATTTTCCTGGTTGTACAAACCACTGGCCTGCATGTTGCTTAAGACCTGGATAGCTGCTTTGGTATCACCGGTAACGGACAACGACTTCGCATACTGTACGCCTAAATTGGTTCGCAGGTCATATTTGTCTTTAGGGGTACGCATTACGGATTCCCTGTCCATTGCAAAGGAATGTTTACTCCATTCATAAAAGGGGGTTAGGTATTTAACCACCTGTGCGTGCTGGTTCTTATTCATCAGTACGGGAGTATACACCACCATTACTATGTTATAGTAGATCCCTGCTTTCCCGGTTGCGGTCAATTCGTTTAACAAACTGTCTGCCCAGGGTTGCAACTGGCTTACACCGTAAGTGGTATCGCCGTTTTTGATCATGAGAGCGGCAACTTCCAGCTTGCTTCTTGGTTTTACCGAAAAGCGGTTCTCGGGTCCGGTTTCATCTATCAGAGCCATCCATTTTTTTGCTTCCGCTAAATTATTGGCCTGCGCATATTCCTTGGCGATCATGGAGCGGGCGCTGTTATAAAGGATCTTTATTTTTCCGGTATCGGGCCATTGTTTTATCGAGGCATTATAAATATCAATTCTGCGGGCAGGGTCTTTCACGATATAAAAGCTGTCAAGGGCTTTGGTCAAAGGCGCCTGTTGTGCCTGCAACTGGTTTTTCATCGTCAATAACAATACAACTGCGAGTAACAACCGGCAACGATTGAGAAATTTGGTCATAGTAATTGTTTTGAAATTATTGGTATCCGTGATTTTGTTCTAAATTCTTATTGGTTTGAATGTCCAGCATAGGTATGGGAAATAATTGGGCGTCGGTTTGCCAGTTGGGTTTATACTGCAGGGTTGAGTTGGCTTTGCCGGTGCGTTTCAGGTCCATCCAGCGATCCCCATTCTCTGCAAACAATTCTACCCAGCGTTCATGCGCAATAGTGGCCAGCAGATCTGTTTGGGAAATGCCCGGATTGGTAGTGGCTACCAGCGGAAGGCCTGCGCGTGACCTTACCTTGTCGAGGTCGGCAATGGCATCTGGCAACTGGTTCCCTTGCGCCCTTGCTTCCGCCCTGATCAAATACATTTCTCCCAGTCGCAATACCATATGCGATTCCAGTGGCGCGCCGGTGCCGCTATTAACCCGGTATTTATACGGGCTGTAATAAGTAATGGGTACGCCTGCTGTAGCAATGGTGGCTGTTCTTACCCAGTTGGTTTTGCGTTTGTCGCCAGTCTCAAAAGTTTTAACCAGCGTATCTGTGATGGTAAAGCCAGGCACCGTGGCAGTAGTAGAAGGAACAAATGCATAGGCATCCCAGGTATATGCGTTGTTGCCGGGTTGCTCGATCCTTAATATGGCTTCTTTGCTGGTGATCAGAAAGGTTTTGGTGAGATCTGTTTCCAGGGTGTAATCGGTGGTGTTGTTCAGCACAGTGGTGGCCTGTTGCGCGGCATTGGCCCAGTCTTCGAGGTACAGGTATACTTTTGCCAGCAGGGCAGTGGCTGCATAGCTGTTAGCCCGGATGCGGTAGATCCCCTGGTAAGCCGGTCCCAGGTTAGCCTGTGCATATAAGAGGTCGCTTTTGATAAGTTCGTATACTGCTGCCTTTGCACTGCGGAATAACCGGTTGTTATATTCGTAATTCGAACTGGTGGTCAGTGGCACATCGCCATATGCATTTACCAGGTAAAAATAATTCAGCGCCCGCAGGAACATGGCTTCTGCCGTATACTGCCGTTTCCCGGCATCCGTCATTCCGGTTGATGCATTAATATTCTCTATGGCTGCATTGGCAGAATAAATGGCGTAGTAAAAATAATTCCATAAGTTTTTATTGGCGGTATTCGCGGATCCAATGGAATTGGTATAATACTCATAGAACTGGTTGGTGGACGATTGTATTTTCAGTCCATCCGCGCTTGCATCCATCTGTACCTGTATGCCCCCGCCAAGGCCAAGGTTTACGGCGCTCATCATTTTGGAATAGATACCGCGAATAGCCGTAGCCGCATTGGCGTCGCTGTTGAACGCTTCGCTGCTGGCTACCTGGTCAATAGGATCATCAAGCTGAACAAACTTTTTACAACTTACCAGACTGAGCACGGGTAACAGACCGGCAAGGATATATTTTAATGCAAATTTCATTGCTGTTTTTTTAGTTCATATAATAATGCAAACTGAATAATTGCTTACAACCCCAGTTGAATTCCACCCATAAAACTTTTCATCGGCGGCAATACGGTAAAGTTTTGGGTTTCGGGGTCGGCATCTTTGTATTTGGTGAAGGTGAGCAGGTTTTGCCCCTGTACAAACACCCGCAAATTCGAGAAACGCATTTTCTTCAGCCAGTCAGGGTTTACATCATATGAGATAGATGCGTTCTTCAGCCGGATATAAGACACATCTGAATAGATCCGATTGCTGAAGTACGTTGCATAATAACCGCTAAGGGCGCTTAACGACCCTAAAATGGTGCTGAACCGGGGATAGTCAGCCACCTCATCTGGATGTTGCCAGCTATGCTGAAATCCCGATTGGGGTATATTGTAAGCCGTGCCCACACCGCGCAACGTGGTGCTGGAGTACCAGTTGGCGCCCATTTGTTTATTGAACTGGAAGAACACGCTTGCCGTCAAACGTTTATAGGCAAACGTATTCGAAAAGCCGCCGTACACAACCGGATCGGTTTTGCCATTGAAGACAAAATCGTTGGCCGTGCTTGCTTTGCTATCGCCATTCTGGTCTTCAACGGAACCAACACCGGTTTTGGGATCTACGCCCGCGAACTGGTACCCAACGATCGAATTCAATGACAGACCGAGCTGGTATTTGGCCGCATAGCTCGACTCAGTGAGGTTTGGATATTTTTTTAACTGGTTTTTGGGTACGGTGATATTGAAATTACTCGTCCATTTGAACGACCTGCTTTCAATATTGCGGCTGCTGAAAGAGATCTCTATGCCTTTATTCTCTACCTGTACCCCTTCCAGGTTGGTAACAACGCTGCTGAAACCCGCCACACCCGACAACGGGTAACTCACCAATGGCGTTTCGGTTATGTTGCGGTATAAAGCAGTGGTCAGTAAAATGCGATCGTGGAAAAAGCCGAGCTCCAGCGCTACTTCTGCTTTGTTGTTACGTTCCCAGTGCAGGTAGGGGTTGAACAGCTTGGCTGAATTGGTCGTAGTGGAATCGTAGTAAGCTAAACCGGCTTTCCAGGTATCAAAATATTGGTAATCGCCTATCTGGTCGTTACCGGTTTTACCATAGCTGCCACGGAGTTTTCCATAGCTCAGCCATTTCACATTCTTTAAAAAATATTCGTTGCTGAACAGCCAGGCGGCGCCTGCTGCACCGAAGTTACTGAAGCGGAATTCCGGTCCAAAGCGGCTCGATCCGTCCCTTCTGCCCGTAAGGTTGACTATGTATTTATCCCGCCAGTTATAGTTGATGCGGCCAAAGAAGGCGTCGTAGGCGTACTGGTTGGCGGTGTTGGAAGCGCTGATATTGGTAGTGGCTGTGCCCGCCAAAGAGGTCAACAACTGGTCGCTTGTATAGCCAACCGCAATGATCGTATTTCCCTGCATCATCCGTTTATTTAGGGTGCCGCCTGCCAGTACATCGAGTTTACCCTGTGAAATATTGGTTTTGTATTCAACCTGGGGTTCAATGATCCAGGTGCGCAGGTTCCTGGTGGCATAGTTGGCGGTGCCGGTGTAGAGAGTGCTGGCCGGGTTGAGCGAAGCCTGTGGCGCCAGGCGTTGTTCATCGGAACGGGTAACGTTGTAGCCCAGGCTACTTCTCAACACCAGGCCCTTCACCAGTTTATAACTGATAAGTATGTTGGAGTTGAGGTTGGTAACGCGGGCAATGTATTGCTGCCTTAATTGTGCCAGCGGGTTATCCCGGGTGGTGGAAATGCCGCCTTCGTTCCAGGCCAGGTTGCCAAGGGAATCATATAACCGGATATTGGGAGGTAATATAATTCCGTTTGCCAGGTCAAGGCCGGGAAAATTATTGTTGTTGAGGCTATAAGTGCCGGTAAAATTGAAATCGAGCCGCTGGTTGGCAGTCATGCTGTGCAGATTGAAATTGGCGGCCGCTCTTTCGGCGGTTTTGTCGCCGGCCCAAACCATGCCTTCTTTATGATAGTTACCTGAAAGGCGGTATTGGGTTATTCTGTCGCCGCCGCTGGCGCCTATTTGTACATCAGCCACGGTAGCGGTATTACCGATCAGTGTTTTGGCCAGGTTGGTATAGCGGGTAGTGTCCCATACCAGCAGGTCATAGGCATTGATATTCGATTTGGCAATACCATCGTTAGCGAATGCCTGGTTACGCATAGCCAGGTAATCGGGCGTATGCAGCATGTTGGGCAGTCGGGTAACTTTATTAAAACCCAGGTTGATGGTGGCGTCGATGCTGGTTTTGCCGCTTGTGCCGCGTTTAGTGGTGATGATGATCACGCCGTTTGCGCCCCTGCTGCCATAGATGGCGGTGGCGTCTGCATCTTTCAGCACCTCGATGCTGGCAATGTCGTTGGGGTTCAAACCTGCCAGTACGCTCATGCCACTTCCGAAAGCGGCGCCAAAGACCTGGGTTAACGAGGTAGTGCCATCGTTGTTGGCGGCTAAAGGCACCCCATCCAGAATAAACAGCGGCTGATCGGAAGAATAGTCTTTATCGAAGTTAGCGCGGCCGCGGATCTGTACCGGCATACGGGCGCCGGCCACCCCGGTAGTCTGCGATAGGGTCATGCCCGGTACGCGACCTTCCAGTGCCTGTAGTACATTGAATACGGGTTGCCTGGAAATTTCTTCCGCCGTAACGGTGGTAACATTACTGGTGTTCAACCGCTTGGTGGTGGTGCCATAGGCAATTACCACGCTCTGGTCCAATTCCGAAACTTTCTTCTTTACCTGTATTATTACAATGGTGCGTTTGTTCAGTCTTATTTCCTGGGTTTCTATATTAAGCGCGCTGATGACCAATGTAGCTTCAGGATCAACGGCATCCAGTTGAAACTCCCCTTTGCTGTTGGAGCTTACTGCTATTGTTGAGCCTTTTATGGTAATGGTGGCTAACACGGGCGCGCCGTCTTCGTCAAAGATGCGGCCCTTTACGTGGATGGGCAATGTAAGCGTAGCCGCAGCGGTTATTGGTATTTGTGCAGGCATGGATTTTATCACTACTGTTTTGCCTACCAACAGGAAGGAGAGGGGTTTGTTCTTCAGCACTTCCCTGATGGCTTCTTCCAGCGATACATTTTTCATGTATACGGTTACGTTACCCTGCCGGGATAGTAATTCATACGAGTAGAAAAATTCATAGCCGCTTTGTTTTTGCAGCTCTTTGAACACGCTGGTGAGCGGCGCATTCTTTTGAGCAAGCGTGATCTGCGAAAAGCTGTTCGCGCTTACCGATAACGTGGTTATCAATACCAACAGGGCAGTTAGTTTCATAACAAGAAACATTTTGTACACACCGTGGGCACGGGAGCGGCGTTTTGGTTGAAAATAAGGGTTCCCCCATAGGATGCCCTTGCGAAGCACCTTTAAATCCATAACTTCGTTTAGTTTAGGTTAATTAATGTTTACTCCCGATGTTGTCGGGAAAGCAGTCTTTGCCGATTGTATAAAAAGATTAACCTGAATTTTGGCCGCCCCGACTCGTACTCGGGGCGGTTCTTTTTCATGGCCAACCTGGTTTCTTACTATCCTTGTGTTACTATTACTTTGCGGCCTGTTATTTTACAATGCAGGCCCCCCGTTGCTTCCAAAACTTTAAATACTTCTGCGGCACTGGCTTCCCTGGAAATGGAGCCTCCAAAATGCTGGGTAAAATTGCCCTGCAGTTCTACCTCCAGATCATACCAGCGGGCTACCTGCCGCATGATGGTTGCTGCATCTGCTTTATCGCCAAACACAAACCGGCCGTTCTTCCAGGCTATTACCTCATCTGTCTCAACTGTCTGAACCGGGATGGTTTGGGATTTCTGGGATGATTGGGATAAGATTGCCTGTTCGCCGGGTTTCAGCACGACTGATTTTTCATTGCCGATTGCCGATTGCCGATTGCCGATTGCCACCTTCACGCTCCCCTGCAACAACGTAGTTTGAATGGCGTTTTCGTCTTCGTAAGCATTAATATTAAAGTGGGTCCCCAGTACTGTCACCTCTTCTTTATTGTTCACATTCACGATAAACGGCTTTTGTGCATTGTGGGCCACTTCAAAATAGGCTTCACCGGTGATGGTTACTTTTCTTTCGTTGCCGGTAAAATAAACCGGGTAGCTCAATGAGGAACCGGCGTTCAGCCAGACTTTTGTTCCATCGGCTAGTTCTATATTGATGATGCGGCTGCCCCTGGGATTGAACAGGGTATTATTAACCGGCTCACTGGTGCCTGTGCGCTGCTGGTAATAATGTATTTGCCCGTCGGCCGATTTTACCAGCTGTGTTGAACCTTGTTTCAACAATACGCCGTTGGCGGTGCTGTCCAGATAAATGCGTTGTCCATCGGCGAGGGTGATCATGGCCCGGTTATTTTGAGGCGCCTTTACATCCTGCGTGGTTGCCAGCGTGTCTGTAGCCGGCTGTTGCTGGTTTTTGTTAAACAGGTACCAGCCAGCTGCGATAACCAGCAGCGCGGCTGCAGCCCAACCCACGTATTTCCATGGGCGAATGGCACGAACCGGTGCGGGTGTGCTGGTTTCCATTGGCAGGCCTTGCATGGCTTCTTTTAGTGAGGCTACCGCGCGCTCGGTAAGCAAACCCTGTTCAGGCGGCAGCCGGCTTTCATCCATAGCTTTTTCATCAATGGCTGCCGCTAACAAGGCACGGTTATCATCTATTTCCAGGAGCTGAAAGAATTGGTCGAGTTCACTGCCCGTCAATTGACCGGTTTCAAAAAGCGCCAACAATTGCGGGAATGATCTATTCATAGCAAACATGTAATGGTATTTGAATAAGGGATAACAAATAAAGACGCCTGGCGAAAAAGCTACGCACGGAAAAAAGACATCTTTTTTTAATAAAAAAATAAAGTAGCGGCCACCACAGTACCCGGCAGGTAGCCCTGTGCCCGTAGTACGGTTCGCAAATGATTGAGGGTCAAAGAAAGCAGGTTGGAGATGGTTCTGGGTGACAATTGTAACTTTAACGCTATTTCTTCATGGTTCAAACCTTCTTCCCGGCTCATTCGGTAAATGGTTTGTTGTTTTTCGGGCAGTTGCTGTAAAGCCTCGCGGATGGCGCTGTGCAATTCACGCGATTCCGTCATTTGTTCTGCAGTAGGTTGCCAGGCGTTTTCCCGGCTCAGGTAGGCTTTGATCTTTTGCTGCCGGTCATTTTTACGTAATTCGGATATAAGCCGGTTGCGCAGGGCAGTAAATAGGTACTGTTCAAACCGGTCGATCTTTTCAAGGGTCTGCCTTACCTTCCATATTTTTAAAAAGAATTCCTGCAAAACATCCTCGGCCAGCGCAGGATCGTTCATATAAGTAAGGGCCAATGTATAGGTGCGGTTGCGGTAATGGCGATACAATGCTTCGAAGGCTTGTTCGTTGCCCTGGGTTATAAGCAGGATGATCTCTTTCTCATGATATGAAGATGGTGCAGTCAATAGCAAATTTCTCAATTATTCAGCGTCCTTTTCAAATGACTGAAGGTAAGGCTATATATGATTAATTGCAAATCTGTGTCAACAGGAATGCATAATTTGTCTTATTGACAGTTTTTCCAGATCAGGGAAATTACTATTTTCACGGCTTACAATTATTTCTGTTATGTACCCAATGACCAAACCTGTTGCCTTTTTAGCTTTATTGATCTGTTTACCCGGCGCCTGCCTGTTCGCTCAACAAAAAGCACCTGATGCGGCTATTGAAGAGATCCGCACGGCATTTAAGGAAATCAACAGCAGACAGCACGCACTACAAAAAACTTTAAAGCAGCGCTGTGTGGTGATTAACAGCCATGCTACAATACCTCCATCAACAAACTGGTTAATTCGGTAACGGTCATTTCAGGTGAATGAATGTTATCAAAGGCAAAACTTATTTCCACCCTGTCATTGACGGCCGTTACTGCAAGGGTATCTTTATTTACAAAAGTGATCTTGTTGTAACGGTCTTTCCAACTGGTACGGGCATCTTCCTCCTTCAACAGCTCCATAATTGCCTCTTTAATTTTTTGGGTAGTTTTTAATACCCTGTTTAGTTGCAGACCGTCTGCAGGCAATTCCATAACTGGTACGCCAACCTGTACGCCGTGGGTATCAAAAATGGTAGTTGATAAAGACTGGAACTCTCTTTGTACGGCCAGCTTTCCCGTTGGTTCATAGTGAT
>NZ_JBJMLX010000346.1:0-13071 GCF_045805085.1 Niastella sp. | reverse complement strand
CGGGCTTACCACCAACGGCTGGTACGGCTTGATCTCCACGTTCTTCCATTCGCCGTTTTCAAAATCCGCCTCCAGCATGTGATCGGTAAATGTTCTTCCAAAAGGAATGTTTTCGAGCGTAACGCCCTGTAACCGGCTACGCTCAATTTTTGTAACCGGGATACTATAAGCTTCTACCATAATCAGTATTTTTGAGCCGCAAATAAACAAATAAAGTTTCGGGCTGTCAAATAAATTACTAACAATCGTTCGTTAAACCTACTAATCCGCTAGACAGCTATATCTTTGATAAAGAACGTATTTTAAAAAATGAGCCTGACTAATATAAATTTACCGGGATTTGTAATTGCCGATCTGTATCGTAACTCGTTGATACAGCCTGAAGGAGGAACCCTTCCCCGGCAGGAAACGGCAAATACGAAACTCCATACGCCCCCTCCACTGGATGAGGCCGGCGGGAAGCTTCCGGTAGCAGAACCTGTTACAATAACCCAACCGGTGAAACAAGAAGAGCCGGAAGCATATAAAACCCTGGGCAATAATAAACAACAGATCACCGTAGTAGTGAATTGTCCCAACGATGTGTATGTGCCAGAAGCCGATCTGCAGTTCCTGACCAAAATGCTGGGCGCCTGTAAGCTGAACATGGCCGATGTGGCCATTGTGAACTATGCCAATGCTCCTATTACCATCGACAGGCTGAAAACGCAGTTACAACCTAAATCTTTGTTATTATTGGGGGTAGAACCGGGTGATATTCAATTACCTATTAGTTTTCCACCGTTTAAGGAACAACCCTACGCCGGTACTACGTATTTGTTCACTCCCCCGCTCAGCCAGCTGAACCAGGAAACGGAGGGGGCGAAGGTATTGAAAAGGAAGTTGTGGGATTGTTTGAAGCGTATGTTTCTTTGAGAGCAGGTTGACCAGTTAACCAGTTGACCAGTTGACGAGAAAGAAGAAGGTTAGGATGAGTCATTTAGGAAGTTGATAAAGTTGAAAGCTGATAAGGGTTGCCGCGACGCGGTTTTGCCTTCTGCCCTATGCCTTCTGCCTTTTCACCTCTGCCTACTGCTCACTGCCTTTACATTATTGACGTTCACGATTAATTATATGAAGCTAATATTCGCTACCAATAACCAGCATAAAGTAGAAGAGATCCAGGCGGCCATTGGCCAGCACCTGGAAGTTATTCCATTAAAGCAGGCAGGCATAGACATTGACATTCCTGAACCGCACGATACCCTGGAAGCCAATGCTTCCGAAAAATCGCGCACCATTCACCAGTTAACGGGTCTGAGCTGTTTCAGCGAAGATACCGGTCTGGAGGTAGATGCGCTGAACGGCGAACCAGGCGTAAAAAGCGCCCGCTATGCGGGGGAAGACAAGGCTTTTGACAAGAATATTGAAAAGCTGATGACCAAACTGGGCCATGCAGAAAACCGCCAGGCCCGGTTCCGCACGGTGATCTCCCTGATCTGGGAAGGAAAGGAATGGCTTTTTGAAGGTGTTTGTGAAGGCGAAATTACCCGGGAGCGATCCGGCGCAGGTGGTTTTGGTTACGACCCGGTTTTTAAACCCACCGGCAGCGATCGCACCTTCGCCGAAATGACCATGGCAGAAAAGAATGAGCTCAGCCACCGCAAAAAAGCAGCTGATAAACTTGTATTATTTTTGCAAAATCAGGTAATTACAACACGATAGGAGTAATTTTAATATTAGATAAAGTTTTTTGGAGCAGAAAAGCAACTATACAATATCTGAATCCGACTTAATAAGAGGATGCATAGCAGGAGACCGGCGATTGCAGGAAGAACTGTATCTCCGTTTTTCTCCTAAAATGTATGCGGTTTGCTTGCGATATGCCAGCAATGTCGAAGACGCGCAGGATCTGCTGCAGGAAGGTTTTATAAAGGTTTACAGAAACTTACACCATTTCAGGGCAGAAGGCTCCTTTGAAGGCTGGATCAGGCGGGTATTTGTGAATACGTCCATCGAACATTTCCGTAAAAAATCGACCAAACTGTCGATGGTTACGGAAAAAGAAGAAGGCGCTATTGAAAATACCGACATTTCGGCTCTTGAAAATCTGGCAGAAAAAGACATCATAAAGATTGTTCAGGAATTATCTCCCGGCTACAGAGCAGTTTTCAACCTGTATGTAGTGGAAGGATATTCGCATAAAGAGATCGGTGATATGATGGGGATCAGCGAAGGAACCAGCAAATCACAATTGGCGCGGGCCAAATCCGTTTTACAAAAGAAGATAGCTCAATATTTAAGCGACACGCAAAAATCCTACACCCGGTAACCATGGCAACAAAGATCAAACATATACTGAATAACCTGGAAGTACAGCCTCCACCGGGCGTATGGCCCGAAATTGCGGCCAGGCTGAATGCTGAATTTGATGCGGAGGATGTTCCTGTTGCTCAAAAAATGTTAGAACTGTCGGTTACGCCTCCTGCGGGCTTATGGTCGACTATCGCAGCTGAACTGAACCCTTCGCACGAAACAGATGAAGTACTGGTAGCAAATAAATTAAATAATATTTCCGTAGCGCCTCCTGCTACGGTATGGGAAAAGATAGCCGCTTATTTATCAGCCCAACAACCTGCCGTCAAAAAAGAAGGCCGGGTAATTGCCCTGCATTCTTCTCGCAAAGCTATTATAGCTGCCGCCGCCATGGTTTTGTTAACCGTTGGCGCCTGGTACTTTTTAGATAAGGCCAATACAACCGATACCCCTGAAGTGGCCGGCAAAGCCGCCACGGCTCCAGCCAATAGTAAAAGTGTAACCACACCAGACAGAACGCGCGCTGCTGATATCGAAATTGGCGAGGCTATTTCGCAAAAGCCTATTGCGGCTTTAACGGCTTCTGCTGACGTCAATATGCTCAACAACCGCTATAACCGCCATGGCGCCCGTCGTACTGCTTTTTACGACTATCAGCCCATCGCTACCAGCTATGCCGGTACAGACGACATGCAGGCAGTTGATTTTACCAATGCCAATTCCCCAGACGTGGAAGCGCCGCTTATCCGCGATGCCAAGGGTCAGGTTATCCTCGATAAAAAACTGGTTACCTCTCCTGATAATTGTTACATCAATGTGACCAGCCCCAATGGTGAGCAAACCCGGATTTCTTCCAAATTCCTGCACATCATCAGCACCCTGAACCAGGAAGCTGAACCGCAGGATTACTTCGATTTCATGATGCAGGAAAACAGCCTGTGGAAGGTTCGTTTCAGTGAATGGAAAGAAAAATTCATGACCCAGGCTTCGTTTGTTCCTACAGCCAACAGCTTTTCCGATATCCTGGAGCTGAAGGACCTGCTAATGGAGAATGAATAGGAAAATGAAGAATGAGAAATCAGAAAGGTAATTAATCACATCCAGCATGGCCAGAATTAAAGTTGAACTCCCCGAACAGTTTACTTTTTCTACTACTATACCCGTTCGCATTACCGACCTGAACTATGACAAACATGTGGGTAATGATACCATCCTTTCAATGATCCATGAAGCCCGGGTGCAATACCTGAAACAGTTAGGTTATGGTGAACTGGATCTGGCCGGCGTAGGCGTAATCATGAGCGATGTAGGGATTGAATTCAAAAGCGAATTGTTCTACGGCGATGAAGTGATTGCCTCCGTAGCTGCAGGCGATATTTCCAAAATAGCTTTCGATCTGTATTATAAGCTGGAAAAGCGTTCCGGTGATACTACAGTATTAGTAGCTGTAGCTAAAACAGGTATGGTTTGTTATGACTATGCGAAGAAAAAGGTAGCGGCTATTCCGGAAGAAGTGGCAATTAAGTTGAAAGGCAGTAGCCAGTCGTGAAACGTCAAACGTGAAACGTGAAAGGACTCGCGAAAGTGCAATATTCTCTTTTAACTTTACCCTCTGATCACTTTATCAACCCTATCAACTATATTAACCCTATCAACTTTCCTCTTTATTTCTCCTAACTTTCTTCTTCCTGGTCAACTGGTTAACTTGTTAACTTGTCAACTTGTCAACTCGTCAACTGATCAACTATTCCAAATCCTCCAACTCACTTCCGCCTGTATAATCAGCATATCATGCCCATTCTTGATAGCAGCGCCCTGCTCCTCCCCTTTTTGCAAGAATAATGTTTTGGCGGGATTGTACACCAGATCGAACAAATAATGCCTGGGAGTAAGTGCCTGGTATGGCAAGGGCGGACATTCATTAATGTTGGGATACATACCCAGCGGACTGGTATTGATGATCACCTCATGCTCTTTTATCACCGCTTCATCTACCTGTTGATAAGAAAGCTGACGGGCAGTGCCGGGCGTGCGCGACACTTCGTAAAAATCAATTCCCAGCTTGTTCAACACATAATGAACGGCCTTGGCAGCGCCGCCGGTGCCCAGCACCAATGCTTTTTTATGATGGGGTTGCAGCAGCGGTCTTAATGATTCCTCAAAGCCCACTACATCGGTATTATGACCGGTTAATTCACCATTCTCAATTCTGATGCAGTTACAGGCGCCGATTGTTTTAACCACTTCGCTTTGCGCGTGCAGGAAGGGAATTACTTTCTCTTTGTAGGGAATGGTAACATTCAGGCCATGCAGATCGGCCTGTTGTTGGATAAGCGCGGCAAACTCATCAATAGAAGCCAGCGGGAAATTATCATACACACAACCGGTGATCCCTTCCCGCTGGAACTTTTCTGTAAAATATTTCTGAGAAAATGAATGGCTTAACGGATAGCCAATCAAGCCATACCTTTTCATGAGGATTCTCCTTTAATTGATGCTTTTGAGAACTTAAGATCGTGAAACGTCAAACGTGAAACGTGAAAGGGTTCCCGAAATCCGGGCCTCGCTTTTAAGCCTCCTCAACCTGTTCATTCGCAAATTCTATCAACCCCGTCAAGTTTATCAACCCTATCAACTTACCACTTTCTACACGAATGCTACTTTCAGTTCACGCTTGTCAACTTGTCAACGTGTTAACTCGTCAACTTGTCAACGACTCAACCTATTTCACTCCGTTTCCGTTCAGGAACAAATTGAACGTGTCGCCACGCAACCCAATACGCATTGTTTCCAATGGTATTACTTCTGTAGGGGCAATATTACCCAGGTTTACGTTGCAGCCCAGCAGCTCGATAAAGTATAACTGTTGTGCTTTCTGGGGCGCTTCCCACAAGATCTTTTCACCGGGAATTTGTGTAAGGATCTCCTGAACCAGGCCTTCACGTACTTCACCAGAGCCACGGTATATACCTACGTTACCAGCTTCGCGGGCCTCGGCAATAACGTATGTTGAACCGGACTTCAGCTCGGCGCTCATCAACTCAATCCATTTATAAGGGGGAATAATATGAGCAGCATCTTTACTTCCAACTTCACTAAGCACGGTGCCGTGTTTGGCCAGCTTTTCAATATAACCGCATTTTTCTGCATGGGGAATATTGATAGAGCCATCACTTACTTCCATATAGGAAATACCATACTCTTTACAAACACTGATGTAATCATTGAACTGGTTACGGATCAGGAACGCCTCAAACAAAGTACCGCCAAAATAAACGGGAATGTCATACGATTTGTAAACTTCAATCTTTTCACGCAGGTTCGGTGTTACGAATGAAGTGCCAAAGCCGAGCTTAACTATATCAATGTGCGGGTGTCCCACGCTCATCATATTTTGTGCTTCGGGAATGCTCAGGCCTTTATCCATTACCATGGTAATACCGCTGTTGCGTGGTTTCTTAATCCTGTCGGGGATCTGTGTGAGGTTAAAATTCATTCCTAGTTTTTTTGTGCAACAATTTTTAAAGCCGCCGCAAAAATAATGGAAAACATCATACAAGTGATATGCTTCAGCTCATATGCGAAAAGCAATTGGCAAGACTGTTAAAAGCAAATTAAAACCCGGGCTTTATGCAATAACCAGCCGGGTAGACTAATAAACAGACCTGTCAGGTGGGTCGTCCGCCGGCTGGCGGACGGCTTACCCTGGCATCAAAACCTCAGGTGAGCCACTCTGAAAGAGTGACCCACCTGAGGTCGTATTGTTTATTAATTTCTTTTTTTGGAATGGGCTATTACATCAATAATCAGTGGATGCCGCAAGATAGCGGGGTTAAGGTGTATCAGCTTCTTCAGCAATTTAGGTGATGCCGTAAGCGCTGCTTCCAGTTGCAACAGGGCTTCCTTGGTTTTACCCAATGCCAGGTAAATGGCGCTGAGGTAGTAGATGAATATGGGTTTCGACTCGGTGATCTTTAAAGCGGCTTTTGCCTGTTCAAGGGCTTCTTCATAAAATTCGCCCTGGTATAAACAGCGGATAAGCGCTTCCCAGCTTGAGATATTGCGTGGCCGTTGCCGAACCACATTAGAAAAATATTGAATAGCTTCTTTATAATCGCCCAGCTGCATTTTACACTCGCCCATGGCCAGGTTGTACTCCGGTTGCAGCCGATGGATCTGCATGGCGCTCTCCAGCTGTTTTACGGCCATTGACCACTGCCCTTCGTTGATGTAGGTGCAGGCTATTTTGTAATACAGCTTACTATCGCCCTGGTTCAAATGCGATGCCTTACGGTAATAGAACCTTGCCTGCGCAAAATTCTTCATCCGGTCGTAACAGTGACCTATGGCTTCGTATATCACATCTTCGGGCCGCGACAGCTCCAACACCTTCTCCAGTACTTCAATGGCGTCTTTGTATTTACGTAACCGGATAAAGGCATCGCCCATGTTGCGGTAGGCATAATCGAACTTTTCGTCGATGGCAACCGCGTACTTATAGGCATCGATGGCCTTTTCGTAGAGTTTTAATCCCTGGAAGGCGGCTGCCAGGTTAAACCAGGCCAGTTCGCTGTATGGGTTCTCTTCAATGATCTGCTGATGCAACGTGATGCTTTCTTCATTACGCCCGGTAAAATCGGTCCAGAAACAGATCTTGTACAACGCTTCTTCGTTGGCAGGTTCCTGTTCCAGAATGAGTTTGAGGCAATCGAAGATCTTGTCAAACTCTTCATAATCATCATATACATCGGCCAGCTCAAAAAGCAGTTCTATCCGTTCCTGGCCTTCAAACAACTGCAGGGCGTTTTGAAGCAGTTCCACTGCTTTCTCCTGCTGGTCGAGCGCCAGGTAAACATCTGTTTTTAAAATATACAGGTTAATATCGTTGCTGTCGAGTAATTCGGCGTGATTGAGTATTTCCAGGGCATCATTATAGTGCCGGGTGGCTATCAGCAGGTCAGCCTTTTTAATAAGCAATGCCGATGAATAGGGATATTGCTCAATACCCATTTCAGCAGCTTCCAGCGCTTGCGGCAGGTCTTCAACATCATCAAAATAGTCTATGATCTTTTCAAAGGCTTCTTCTTCTAAAAAGGAATGCCCCCGCCCCGCTTTGAGATTCTGGAACGCCTTAACTAACTCCCTGATTTCTTCATTATCCTGACGAAACGGATTTTCTCTCATTTATTTAAATAGTAGGTTAATGTAAAATAGGATTTTCACAGGTGGATACCAATTTTAGTTTTATACAGATGTGAACAATTATAATCAAATAATCAGAATTACTTATCCACACCTAACTATCAGTAGTTTGTAACCGTGCTTATACCTACTATATTGTTTAAACAACATTTAATCTTTGAATTACAACCCTTTACGAATAAAAACCAAAATATTTTTAAAAAACCAACGGTTTCTTTATGAAATCCGTAACATTTATGTGTCTTATCCGTTAAGAGAAGTATAAACTTTAATCCAAAGGGTTAAAGAAAACCAAATTTTTTTTTATATTTTTGTAGTCAATATGCAAGCAAACTCTACGCTAAAATTTAACCACATGCTTAAAAAGACCATCATCAGTTGTGCGATGATCGGGACGTTTGCGCTTGCGCTGGCCAGCAGCGGAGGTGGTGACAAAAAGAAAGCGGAGTCGCTTCGCAAACCCGATTTCACTCCCATCAGAACTACAAATGGCTTTACGCTGAAAGCGGGCCCTGCCTATACAGGAAGCCACACTTTTTATAGTGTTCGCAACAATAACGTTATCACCTGCAACACGGTGGTGACCTATCAGCAGGGCAATAAGGTGTTTATTTTACCTTATAAAAGCAGCAGCCGGGTTAACATTAATGTAACCCCAGCCAATTCAAGTTATCAACAACACAACAACCTGAATGCTTTTGATCTGAAATTCCGGTTACGTAAATAACCCGGAAGCTTTCAGATTAATTACTTACGTTCATTTTCTTACTTTCCTCATAAGTCATTTCGCGGTAGCCTGATGTAGGAATATCGAATTTAGAAGCCGGTACAGGGTTCATATTGATCTTTGATACCGTGTATCTGATGGTGAGCTTTCCCTGCACCAATTCATATTCCAGCGGCAAACCATTCAGGTTCTTGAACTGGTAGTCGTAATCTTTGTTCTCAGGAACAATATCCGGCGTATAATACACGGTGAAGGTAGTGCCATCGGGTAACGTAGCCACCGCCTTAATACAGTTATAACCGGCAATGGATTTGGAATCGCTGGTATTGGTGAAGGTTATGCCGTCGTAGCGTTTATTATTTTCCGCCCAGTTATCGCTGGTCATCCTGATCAGCAGTTTTTGCCCACTCACTTCCTTTAATACAACAGATGTTCCGGCCTTGGAGTCATGTATGGTAGCCGAAGAAAAAAGGGCGCTGGCTATTTCGGCCCGGCTCATATTTCCTTTAACATAAATCGTTTTGGTGTGTCCGTCAAGGGCGTCGGCCATTTTGGGTTCTTTACTACCACTTGAAATACTGGCATCGTAGGTAAGGCTTAATTCGCTTACCTTCCGCTGTGCCTGGGCCGCAAATTGCATTCCCAAACAACTCATTAACAGTATTACAATATTTTTTTTCATAATCTAGGGTTGTATATAGACAAGATGCGGATAAGGTAATTATAGTTGCTGCGTAAAATACAAAGACCGGTTAATTTTAAAAAGGTTAAGCCGGGAAATATTGATAATAATGTTAAAAGTGAAGCATTTGTACAAAAAAAGTGAGCCCAATATTAGACTCACTTTCCTTATATAACGAGTTATACTAAGTTACTTCTTCTTACCCTGCGCCTGCTGGGCTGCCTGTTGAGCGGCCTGCATTTGCTCCAGCCTTTCCTGCCACTTGGACTTAGACTTCGGCTTCTTGCGGTTCTCATCGATCTTCGCCAGGATCTTATCGTGGTTGATGATGTAGTTCTGAATTACGAACTGTAAGATCAGCGTTATCAGGTTCGACACGGTATAGTACCAGGTCAACGCCGCTGGTAAGCGGTTGAACACAAAGAATAAAACGAATGGGAAGATATATGGCATGTACTTGAGCGCCGGATTGTTTTGATCGGGCGTCATGTTCATGTTATACAACGAGATCAGGAAGCTGGTCAACACCGCAGTGATGGTGAACAAACTCAGGTGCGTCATGCCCAGTACGCTGGTCTTCCACGACAAAATAGCGTCATAAGAAGCCAGGTTATCGGCCCATAAAAAGCCTACGCCCCGCAAATCGATATTCGAGTTAAAGAAGCTATACAGGGCAAAGAAGATAGGGATCTGCAACACGGCAGGTAAACAACCTCCCAACGGATTCACCCCCGCCTCGCGGAATAATTTCATTTGCTCAACGCCTACCTGCTGTTGATCGTTGTTATACTTTACTTTCAGCTTTTCAATCTCAGGTCTTAACGCCTTCATTTTAGCACCGCTCAGGTAACTGGTATATACCAGCGGGGAAGTGAACAGGCGGATAAATAAAGTCAGCAACAAAATGGCGATACCCAAACTGCCGATAAAACTTTTAAAGAAGCCAAACACCGGCATCACAATGTACTTGTTGATGGGGCGCACAAAAGCGTACATATCCCGGCCCAGGTTTACGATCTTGTCCATTTCAGGCACCTGGTCTTTATACTTGCGCAGGATAGCATAATCATTGGGACCGTAATACAATCTCAAAGGAATAGAGACATTTGGTCCTAATGGTACTTTTGTTTGCAGCGTGGTAGTTACTTCTGCTACTTTGCTGGTAGTGTCGTTCTGGTTCTTGATGAACTTAACGTCACCGGAAGTGAATTTGTCCTTCGCTGCTATAATAGATGTATTAAAGAATTGCTGGGAAGCGCTAACCCATTGTACTGGTTTTCCCAGTGTACGGGCCGATTTGGTTTGCATGTAATCAAAGCCATCTTCATCATAAAAACAAACCGTGGTCTGATTGCGTTCGTACACCACATCTGTTTCGTGTTGACTGGGCTCATTCTGCCAGATCAGGTTGAAATTGCCCTGGGTGAGCATTTTATCGGCGCCGCTCAACTGCACGTCCCAATCGATCAGGTAATCATTGGGGTGTACCGTGAACTGGTGCGTAACATTTCCTTTGCCGGGAACAGGCGCCTGGTAAATGATGGTTTGACTGTTATCGGCATTTTTTACCACTTTGGGGTCCATGAAATACAGATCAGAAACCTGTGCGGAACCATTGCTGGTAGTAATGCCATAAGAGATCTTATCGAACGCGGTATTATTCAATACCACCGGAGCTTTACTATTGAGCGATTTGTAGTTTTTAAGCTCAACCTGTTTAGGCTGACCGCCTTTATTGGTAAAACTGATCTTAACTACTTCATTTTCAATTACGGTCAAAGTTTCTACCCCGCGGGTTGCCAGCTCACCTGGTTGCACAGGCTGGTTGATGGTGGTGTCGGGTATTCTGGAAAAAGAATCCTTGATGTGATTTTGTACCTGGGCAACTGAATCTGTATAGTGTTGCTTTTTAGCCTCCAGCTCATGACTGTTTTTGGTAGAAATAAAAAGGTAAGTAAACAGTAAAAGCGCTAACAACACAAAGCCAATCACCGTATTGCGATCAAAATTCATTATACTACTAGTTTAGAAGAGGTGCAAAGATAGTTGGAAGTTGTAAGTTTTAAGCTATTAGTTAACGGTTCTGCATATTTATTACAGAATGTTAATAGATATACTGATAACAGCATATCTATTAACAATTTATAACTTTACACTTATCAATTAAGCCTTATATCATCTCGCTTTGGAGCAAAGGATTTTTTACGGTACTTTTTTGCTCGGCATACACTTTGGCTGCATTCACAAAATGTACAAACAGCGGGTGTGGGTTTTCTACCGTGCTCTTTAATTCAGGGTGGTATTGAACGCCAATAAAGAATGGATGGGCAGGCAGTTCAACGATCTCAACCAGCTGGTTCTCGATGTTCTTTCCACTGGCTACCATACCGGCTTCCTGATACTGGTTCAGGTAGCGGTTATTGAACTCCCAGCGGTGACGGTGCCGTTCGCTGATGGTTTTATTGTCATATATGTTACGGGCCAGACTTCCTTCCATGGTTTCGCATGAATAAGCGCCCAAACGCATGGTTCCACCTTTTGATGTAATAGCTTTTTGCTCTTCCATCAGGTCAATAACCGGGTCCGGCGTATTCACGTTCATTTCGGTTGAATGGGCATCTTTCAATCCCAATACATTCCGTGCAAACTCAATGACCGCCATTTGCATTCCAAGGCAAATACCAAAGAATGGCAACTTGTTTTCACGGGCATATTTTACGGCTAAGATCTTTCCTTCAACGCCACGATGGCCAAAACCAGGCGCTACCAGCAACCCATCGAGGTTAGCCAGTTTCTCTCCTACATTTTCAGGCGTGATGAATTCACTGTGCACGTTTACGATCTGCACTTTGCATTCGTTCGAGGCGCCGGCATGTACAAAGGCTTCCAGGATTGATTTATAGGCATCCTGCAGCTCGATGTATTTACCAATAAGACCAACGGTTACCTGGCTCTTGGGGTATTTCAGCTTGTCCAGCACCTCTTTCCATTTTGCCAGATCAGGCTCGTGGAAACCATTTATGTTGAGTTTCTTTAAACAAATAACGTCCAGCTTCTCGCGCATCATGGCCAATGGCACTTCATAGATGGTAGGCGCATCGGCAGCCTCAATCACCGCTTCTGGTTTTACATTACAGAACAGCGCGATCTTACGACGCAGATCGGGTGTGAGGGTCTTTTCAGTACGACAAACGATGATGTCAGGATGTACTCCTTCCTGGCTCATCATCTTAACACTATGTTGTGTTGGTTTTGTTTTTAATTCTTTGGCTGCCTTTAAATAAGGGATCAGCGTAAGGTGTATCACCACAGTATCTTCTTCGGGCAGTTCCCATTGCAACTGACGCAATGCTTCAATAAAGGGAAGACTTTCAATATCCCCTACTGTACCACCCAGCTCGGTAATAATAACATCGTATTTATTAGTATTCCCTAACAGCAGAATGCGGCGTTTGATCTCATCCGTAATGTGTGGAACAACCTGAACGGTTTTACCGAGATAGGCGCCCTCGCGCTCTTTGTTAATTACGGTTTGATAAATACGGCCGGTAGTTACGTTGTTCGATTGTGACGTAAAGATATTCAGGAAGCGTTCATAGTGACCGAGGTCAAGATCGGTTTCGGCGCCATCCTCCGTAACATAACATTCACCGTGCTCATATGGGTTGAGTGTGCCCGGATCGACGTTGATATACGGATCGAACTTTTGAATTGTTACCCTCAATCCCCTCGCCTGCAACAGTTTTGCCAGCGAGGCTGCAATTATCCCTTTTCCTAATGATGAAGTTACCCCACCGGTAACAAAAATATGCTTGGCCATAATAAATGGTGATTTTTACGTCTTCAATCTTTTTTACTGATAATCCTAGTCCACTATAATTTTTGACCAGCGGAAACTTAGCTTAACGAAAAAATAATTCCGGGAGGTCGTGCAAAGTTACGGCAAATAAGTGCGCCAGAAAAACCCGATTTTGAGGTGTGGAAAAACGGGCCACAACCTGTGAATTGTATTAAAAGAAGGTTAAAATCAATGCGTTACGTTTAAAAAGGGGGATTTTTAGGCGTTTCCGCCAAAAAAAAAATCCTCCCGATACATCAGGAGGACAAAAATGTATAGTAGGGGTCAATTACTATTTAACTCTGGTAAGGGTCAGCGCTTTTAATT
>NZ_JBJMLX010000345.1:0-22320 GCF_045805085.1 Niastella sp. | reverse complement strand
CGTAATCTTTTTGTAAAGAATCCCGATTATGCGCAGAATGGCGATGGCATTGATGTGGAGAGTTGCAAAAATGTTTTGATAGAAGGCAGCACGTTCGATGTAGGCGATGATGGCATTTGTATTAAGTCGGGTAAAGATGAGGAAGGAAGAAAAAGAGGCCGGCCCACCGAGAATGTGGTTATTCGCAACAATGTTGTTTACAAAGCCCATGGCGGTTTTGTGATCGGTTCTGAAATGAGTGGCGGCGCCCGCAATATATTTGTGTATGACTGTTCTTTCATGGGTACCGATATTGGGCTTCGCTTTAAAACAGCCCGTGGCCGGGGTGGAGTAGTGGAGAATATTTATGTCAAAAATATTCGCATGAAGGATATTGTGCAGGATGCTATCCTGTTCGATATGTATTACTTCGCCAAAGCGCCGGGCGCCAATGAAAAGGTAGAAGTGCCGCCCGTAACGGAAGCCACGCCCCGGTTCCGCAATTTTCAGATTGCCGATATCGTATGCAATGGCGCCAACAGAGGCATTTTCATCAGGGGATTGCCCGAAATGAAAGTAAAAGACATCGATCTGAATAATATAGTGCTGAAAACAAACAAAGGGGCCGAGATCATCGAGGCCAGCGACATCCGGATGAAGGACCTCACTTTATTAAGCAATAATTCAATTCCGGTAGTGTATGTTGAATCGGGCTCCAATATTACCCTGAATGGTTTTAAATATTCACCCGATGCCGGGGTGGTATTTAGCATCAATGGCGACAAGAACGAAAACATCAGGGTTTCCAATGCTAACCTGTCGAACAACCGCAACAAGGTAGAGTTTAACAATGGCGCCAACCGTTCGGTGTTTATAACAGAATAAATTTTTTACCCAGGAACACAGTTCAATGGGTCACAGCAATGTGGCCCTTTTTTCCAGAACAATACCGCCCTGCCTATGACGGGTGTAATGGCCTGCTGTGCTACAGGAGCCTTGAGTGTTTTGCTGGTTGGAAGAAAGATTATTTGTCAGAAGGCCCGCCAAAATGCGGTAGAGCAGGAAGATGTGGAGATGATCAGTACGCTGTAACGGGTAATGTAGTATGTTTGCGGGTATGAAATATTCTCAATGGATTGGCATTGCGGCTGCTATTATTCTGGTTATAGCTGGTTTTTTACCCTGGACCTATCATCCCGATCTTAATAAGAATTTTACCGGTTTCTTTAGCGAAAATAATGTTTACGGTAAGCCGGGTTATGTATTCGTGATAATGTCAATTATTACCATTGTATTTTTTGCCATACAACGGATATGGGCCAAGCGTTGGAATATGTTCATTTGCGCACTCGTTTTATCCTACGCTATAAAAAGTTTTATCATGTTTTCCGGTTGTTACCGCGGAATTTGTCCCGATAAATTAGCCGGCTTATGGATCATGCTGGCTTCTGCAGTGCTTATGATGGTAATGGCGTTGTTCCCCGACATTAAATTGAAAGAGGAACCGAAGAAGAAATAGATAAACTTATTGAACGTCTTTTGCCAGGCGTGTGTCCAGGTAAATTTCTTTCATGGGAAGAAATACGTTAACAGCAGGAAGTTGAACCGTTTCCTGTAACTTATTGTATTCCTGCTTCTCCCACTGATTATGGGCGTTGATGCGAAATACTTCCACACAAATTTTTTCGGTATCAATAAGTATGTATTCTTTTAGTGTGGGTATATCGCGGTACAATTTAAATTTCTTACCCCGGTCATAATTCCTGGTGCTTTCTGATAATATCTCGATGATGATAGTAGGGTGAATAAGTGTATCTTCTTCTTTATCTGTTGTTGTCGGGGCGCCACAATAGATGGAGATATCCGGATATGTATACAACGTATTCTCTGGAATATGCATTCTCATATCGCTTCCATAAGGACGGCAGGAAGAGTATTTTAACTGTGGACGAATTTCTCCAAAGACATTTGAGAAAATAATGTTGTGCCTTTGGCCAGCGCCGGACATGGCAAATATTTCGCCTTGATAGTATTCATGCTTCATGTTAGAAGCACGTTCCATTTCAAGGTATTCTTCAACGGTATAATGTTGTTTATTGTACGACACTGCAGCTTCTTTTATTTCCCAAACTTCTCCTGCATGGTATTGATATTCCACGCCTGGTTCACGTTCCATTTGAAGAAACTCTTCAAGGGTATAGTGTTTTTTGCTGTCGTCCATTGCTCTTTCTTTCCACTAATATATAAATTTTTCTTTATTGGAATATCTTCGCCACCCCAAATGCTGCCCCCGCTGCTACAGCACCAATAAGCATTACACGTAAAGCCCCTGCCCAGGGATGAATGCCCGTCATGCGGCTTTTGAAATAGCCGAATATAAACAAACAAATTAGTGTAACCAGTACGGATATCTTCAACGCATCTACGGGTGTATTGATAAAGAAGTATGGACTCAATGGAACTAATCCGCCCACCACATATGATAAACCGATATTCATAGCAGATTTTGTGGCGCGTTTTGGATCAGGTTTATCCAATCCAAGTTCGTACTTCATCATGAAGTCGACCCATTTTTGTTTGTCCCTGGCTATTTCTTCTACAGCTTGTTTTTGTATGTCTTCGCTTAAACCTAAATTTTCAAAAAACTCCCTGACCTCTTCTTTTTCTTTTTCAGGAACCTGTTCCACTTCCCTGTATTCACGCTTTAGCTCGCTGTTATAATGATCTATTTCGGTTTTGCCTGCCAGGTAACCGCCCAGTCCCATGGCAATGGAACCGGCGGCGATCTCAGCAATACCGGCAATGACAATAATGCCGGTTGAACTAACGGCGCCGCTTAAGCCTGCAGCCAGGGCAAAAGGTACGGTGAGCCCATCGCTCATTCCAATTACAATATCAGTAAGCCATGCGGCGCTTTGTAAATGTTCTTCCTGATGTTCCATTGCTTATAAACTTTCCAGGCTCTTTTTTATGATCTGAACACACTCCATGATCTGGTCACGGTTAATAATTAACGGTGGTGCAAAACGGATCTTATCGCCATGCGTAGGTTTCGCCAGCAGCCCGTTGTCTTTTAAAGTTAAACATAAATTCCAGGCCGCGTTCTTGTCAGTATGATCAATTACAACAGCATTCAACAAACCTTTACCGCGGATAAGGGAAATATATGGTGAGGCCAAAGCCTGTAATTCTTTTCTTAATAACTCACCCATAGCCATGGCGTTTGCAGCCATGTTCTCTTCTTTCAACACCCGCAGCGATTCAATCGCCACCCGGCATGCCAGTGGATTGCCACCATAGGTAGAACCATGTTCGCCGGGGTGAATGGTTAACATAATAGGATCGTTTGCCAGTACAGCCGAAACGGGTAGGGTACCACCACTTAATGCTTTACCCAGGATTAAGATATCAGGTTGAACATGGTCATGATCGCAAGCCAGCATAAGACCTGTACGGCAAAGGCCGGTTTGTATTTCGTCGGCCATGAACAACACATTGGCTGTTTCACAATATTGTTTGGCACGCGACAGGTAACCTTCAGCGGGCAATACTACACCAGCTTCACCCTGTATAGGTTCAACCAGGAAGCCAGCTACATGGGGATCCTGTAATGCTTTTTCCAAAGCAGGCAGGTCATTGTAAGGAATAACCGTAAAGCCTGGCATATACGGACCGAACTGGTTGCGTGAAGACGGATCGGTACTGAATGAAATGACGGTACTGGTACGGCCATGAAAATTTTCGCCACATACAATGATGGTAGCTTTGTTTTCAGGAATGCCTTTTACGGCATAGCCCCAGCGCCGGCACAGTTTTATAGCTGTTTCAACTGCTTCAACCCCCGTGTTCATAGGCAGCACTTTATCATAACCAAAATAACCGGTGATGAATTCGGCATATTCGCCCAGGGCGTTGTTATAAAATGCTCTTGAAGTAAGCGTCAGTTGTTGCGCCTGCAACATAAAGGCCGCAATGATCTTTGGGTGGCAATGACCCTGATTTACGGCTGAATAGCCGCTCAGGAAATCATAATAGCGTTTGCCATCAACATCCCATACATACACACCTTCACCTTTTTCCAGCACCACAGGCAGGGGATGGTAATTATGCGCGCCATATTGCTCTTCAAGCCCGAGATAATGCTTCGTTTTTTCTGATAAAGTAGAAACCATAAACAGGTGAAATAATAAATTATAAATTAGCCGTGAGACCAGTAAAATATATTGTAAAAGGTTGACCAAACAGGCATAGGGACATGCCATTAACCTCCCGACAGGGTCGGGACGGCATTAGTTATCCTCGATGATTCAAAAAATCGAGATTATAATGAAGGAAATGTGGTATGTAGACTTTGTAATTGATAACAAAAGCTATTTGTGCAAAGATAATCAATTTAGGCGAGGGGTTAAAATGATGATTGTATTAAACTACTGAATGAATAGACAACTCATTTCAGCTCAAATACAGCGTATTGGGAAGGCCATTGCAGGGCGGGGAGCTGGTTTTTAGGGAATATGCCATAGAAACAGGACCCGCTGCCCGTCATGGAGGCGTAGAGGGCGCCACCTTCATACAATGCATCTTTGATGGCTTGCAGGGCGGGGTATTGTTTACAAACCGGCGCTTCAAAATCATTCGTCAGGCTGTTGCGCCAGCTGGCAATCGGTTGCTGAATGATTTCGGGTAAAGGTTGGGGTGATGGGGCAGGAGTGAGTTGTGAAAAAGCCCAACCGGTATTGATGTGAACCCCCGGATGCACTACCAGAAAAGAATAAGCAGACAGATCGAGTGGTATGCTTTGCAGCAATTCACCACGTCCTGTTGCATAACAGGGTTTGTTGATGATAAAGAACGGGCAATCGCTTCCAAGTTGCAGAGAGTAATCCAATAGCTTTTCACGGCTCAGGTTCAGTTGAAATTTATCGTTAAGTGCTTGCAGGGTGAAAGCGCCATCGGCAGAACCTCCCCCCAATCCGGCGCCCATGGGAATGGCCTTATGTAGGTACAGTTCAATGTCATCCAGTTGAGGATAATCCTTCTTAAGTAGATTGTATGCTTTAACACAAAGATTATCTGCTGCGGAGCCTTGCACGATCAAACCGCTCAGGTGAAGCGCAACAGGCTCGGATTGTTCTTGCCGATTGCCAGCCTGCCCCGACTTGTCGGGGATTGCCGATTGCCGTTTCACAACTTCCAGGGCGTCCCTTAAAGGCAACGGGTAAAAAACGGTTTCCAGGTCATGGTAACCATCTTCACGTTTGCGAACAACATGAAGCCCGAGATTTATTTTGCAATTGGGAAAAACAACCACCGGAAGAATTTTGTGATTTTGGGATTGCGGGATTTTGTGATTTGGTAAAATCCGGAAATCTCCAAATCGCAAGATCAGTATTTAGCCTTTTCTTTTGCGAGTGTTGATCTCGTCACGGATAGCAATGGCCCGGATGTAATCTTCCTGTTCCAACACCTCGTTCAGCAAGGTGTTCAACTCATCCAGTGTCAGTGTTTTTAAGTCGTCGGTACCGGCAGAAGATTCAGCGGCCACGGCTTCGCGGGGCTGTTTTTTCTTGCCAGATGGGTCTTCCATCAAAATACCGGCGCTTTCGAGAATATTATCGTAGGTATATATAGGACATCCGAAGCGCACGGCCAGGGCCAGCGCATCGGATGTACGAGAATCAATTTCTACAGTATCGTGTTCACTTACACAAATAAGCTTAGAATAGAAAATGCCTTCCTGCAGATCGCAGATCACGATCTCCTGAAGATCAATGTTAAAGGCATTCATGAAATTTTTCATCAGGTCATGCGTGAGCGGGCGGCTTGGATGCATTTTTTCCAAGGCCACAGCTATCGCCTGCGCCTCAAAACCACCAATTACGATGGGAAGGCGACGCAACCCGTTTACTTCTCCTAGCACCACGGCATAAGAATGAGTTTGTGTTATGCTGTGTGATAAGGCAACTATTTCCAACTCTATTTTCTTCATAACGAAAGCACGAAACTAAGGGTTTTTATTCAAAAAATGAGCCCAAATCCTTTAGCATCATTTCATTGAATATACCAGGTTAATTTATGCCATTCCTTTCAGCTTTTTTACCGCTTCCGTAATTTTGGGTACTACGTCAAATGCATCACCCACAATACCATAATCGGCCGCTTTAAAGAAGGGGGCTTCGGGGTCCTTATTTATAACCACAATCACCTTGCTTCGGTTCACTCCGGCCAGATGTTGTATGGCGCCCGAAATACCAACTGCAATATATAAATTAGGCGCAATAGTAAGACCGGTTTGTCCAACATGTTCATGGTGCGGGCGCCAGTGTTCATCCGCGACAGGACGGCTGCAGGCGGTGGCTGCACCCAGGGCATGGGCCAGGTTTTCGATCAAACCCCAGTTGTCGGGGCCTTTTAAGCCACGGCCGCCGCTTACCACAACTTCGGCTTCGCTTAACGGTACCTCGCCACTGGCCTTGTTTACCGCTTTTATTTTCACTTTTGACGCATCAACGGTTGCATTAAATGGCGCCACTTCGGCAGAACCGCTGCTGCCTTCAATCACCTGGTACGAATTGGGGTTAAGGGTAATGATCTTGATATCGGAATTGATGGTAAGATTTGCAAAAGCCTTACCTGAAAAAACGTTTTTCTTTACGGTAAAACCGTTGGTAGTCTCGGGTAAACCTACAGCGCCGGGAACCAGTCCGGCCTTAAGGCGGGCACTCAGACGCGGGGCGATAGCTTTACCATCAACGTTGTTTGAAAATATGATCACTTTTGAGCCGGCAGCTTGTGCTACCTGGGCAATTACGTTGGTAAAAACCTGTGTATCGAAGTGATTAAGGGTATCATTAGCCACATGGTGTATCTTTTTTACCCCATATTTACCAAGCGCCGATAATTGGTCGGCAGCCACAGCACCCAATACCACCCCTTCGGCAGTAGTACCTAATTGTTCTGCTACTTTTGCGCCATAGCTTAATACCTCGTAAGAAGCTTTTTTTACATGGCCATCGGCCTGATCTATGAATATTAGTACAGACATGAAGTTTAAGTTGATAAGTTAACAAGTTGAAAAGTTGACAAGGCAATTTGCTGATTGTGATTAGTCAACTTGTAATTAAATGATCTTCGCCTCTTCGTGGAGTAAGCGCACCAACTCTGCCGGGTTATCAGCAGGGATCAGTTTAACCCCGGCTTTGGCCGGTGGTAATTCAAAACTGGCCACCGTAGTGAGCGTATCGGCAGTAGCGGGTTCCAGCACTTTTAATGGTTTGGTGCGGGCGCCCATAATACCCTTCATGTTGGGGATACGTTGTTCGGCCATTCCTTTCTGACAGCTAACCACCACGGGTAAATTCACCTCACACACTTCCTCGCCACCTTCAATTTCGCGGGTAATGGTAGCGGTAGTGCCATTTAATTCAAATTTTACGGCCAGCGATACATAAGGCAGATCGAGCAGTTCGGCCACCATACCGCCAATGGAAGACCCATTGAAATCGATGGTTTCTTTGCCGGTAAAAATCAGGTCGTAGTTGCCTTGTTTGGCTACTTCGGCAATTTGCGAAGCAATGTAAAAACTATCGGTGCTGGTGGTGTTTACCCGAATGGCTTCATCGCCACCAAGGGCCAGGGCCTTGCGGATAACCGGTTCGGCATCGGCGCCACCAACATTTATAAGATGTAAGACAGTTGCAGGATCTTTTTCTTTCAGTTCGATAGCGCGAACCAGTGCATACCATTCGTCGTACGGATTGATGATCCACTGTACGTTGTCCTGCGCAAATTTCGTATTGTTATCGGTGAAAGCTATTTTTGCCGTGGTATCCGGCGTTTTGCTGATACAAACTAATATCTTCATTGGCAAATGATTTATTGGTTTCATTGGTTGTTTATGCAACCATCATGTATACAAATATAAGAGCCATAAAGATACATTTTGATATTTTATTGATTTTTTAATTGAGGCATAATGGACCGTATAACCAAACTGAAGGAATTTTTGCAGGCCAACCCCCACGACAGTTTTCTGAAACACGCACTGGCATTGGAATACGTAAAGCTGGAGGACGATAAAACAGCCCGGGAAATTTTTGAGGAAATCCTTACACAAGATCCCGGTTATATTGGTTCTTATTACCATTTGGCCAAATTATTAGAGCGTACAGGCGACACTAACGCGGCTATACAATGGTATGAAAAGGGAATGGAGGCCGCCAAAAAAGCAGGTGATAACCATGCTTATGGCGAGCTAAGAATTGCGCATGAGGAACTAACTTTTTAATTTACTGCATGAGTCTACTGCAACGATTTCAACAATACATTTCTGATAACCATCTTTTTTCACGGGGTGATACCTTACTACTGGCCGTGAGTGGTGGAGTTGATTCGGTGGCATTGTGCGAATTGTGCAAACAGGCAGGCTATTCATTTATTATTGCCCATTGCAACTTTAAGCTGAGAGGGGAGGAAAGTGAGCGCGATGCTGCTTTTGTGCAACAGCTTGCCCAACATTATAAGGTCCCGTTTTTAAAAAAGGAATTTGATACAGCGGAATTTGCAGAGAAGAATAAGTTGTCTATTCAGGAAGCTGCCAGAGAATTGAGATACGGGTGGTTTGCTGAATTGCTGAATCCAGCAATCGGTCCCATGCTTAGCCGGGAGCAATCGGCAATTCACGATTCACGATTCACGATTCACGACTTAGAACTGGAAGGCCAGCACTCAGTACTCCCTACTGTTCTCCTCACTGCGCATCACTTAGATGATAACATCGAAACCATGCTGATGCATTTTTTCCGGGGCACCGGCATTCACGGTTTGCGGGGCATGCTGCCCAAACAAGGCCACATAGTACGGCCATTATTGTTTGCCCGTAAACAGGAGTTGAAACTGTTTGCTACTGAAAATGAATTAAACTGGGTGGAAGACAGTTCTAATGCGCTTGACAAATATTCCCGAAATTATTTCCGCAACCAGCTTATTCCGCTGGTGCAGCATATTTACCCCGAAGCAGAAAATAACCTGGCGGCTAACCTGCGCCGCTTTGCCGATATGGAACAATTGTACGAACAAGCCCTTGCATTACACAAGAAAAAACTGCTGGAATATAAAGGCGAAGAAGTGCATATTCCCATCTTGAAATTGCAAAAGGCGGAACCTCTGCATTCCATTGTGTACGAGATCATCAGTGACTTTGGTTTTTCCGCAGCACAAACAGAAGAAGTGATCAGGTTGTTGGGGAGCGAATCGGGCCGCTATGTACAATCGGCTACCCATCGCATTATTAAAAACAGGCGCTGGCTTATTATTGCCGCGGCACAATTGGAACAGGCGCAAACCCTGGTAATAGACGCCGATGAAGACCGGATCGTATTTGAAAATGGCGCACTTGAATTGGAGCAGTTAAAAAACAAAAACGTTCAATTGGTCAATGACCCTGCTGTAGCTTTAATAGATCAAGGCACCTTGCAGTTCCCGTTGTTGCTTCGCAAATGGAAAAAGGGCGATTATTTTTACCCGCTTGGTTTAAAAAAGAAGAAAAAGCTTGCCCGTTTCTTTATCGATCAAAAGTTATCCATGACCGATAAAGAAAAAGTATGGGTGCTCGAAAGCAATAAGAAGATCCTGTGGGTAGTAGGCCTTCGCATCGATGACCGGTTTAAAATAACCGAATCAACCAAACAGGTATTGCGAATAAAGCTTATGAATAACGGCTAGCAAAAAAACGTACTTTTTGCATGAATTCTTCCAGCACATGGTAATCAGACAGCAGGTAACTGGTAACAAATAGAAACGCAATCCCATACAGCGCGCCAAAAATGTGGGCCGAGTGATTGATGCCACCGCCACCCCGTTTGTCGAGGTAAGAAGATATTACCAGGTATAAAATACCAAAAACAAAGGCTGGCAATCCCCATTGTGGAGGTAAAAATATCAGTCCTATTTTTTGCAATGGGTTAAGAACGATATAGGCAAAGATAACCGCCGAAATAGCGCCGGAAGCACCCAGACTTCTGTAATTACCATCGGTGCGGTGTTTTAAATAGGTAGGCACCAAACAGGCAAACAATGCCGTAATATATAATAGCAGGTAAAGCAGCTTTCCTTTCTCCTGGAACACCATTATAAAACTGCGCTCCACGCTTTCGCCAAACATATAAAACGCATACATATTAAAGATCAGGTGACCATAATCAGCGTGAATAAGTCCGCAGGTTAAAAAACGCCACCATTGTTTATCATAGGTTACGGCAGGCGGGTCAAAAATAAAATCATTGAAAACTTTACCATTTGAAAACGCAGTAATGGAAACCAGCACTGTGATAATAATAATGATCAGGGTTATGCTCATTGATTGGTATTGATGGTCAAATGTAATAAGAAACATGGTACACCCCACAAGTTGCCAGGTGCCGGAAGGGCAAAACTGGGGTATATAACCGAAAAGACTAGTGGTGATTGGTGAATTTCTTTCCCAAAAAATAGTGTTAATTCCTGTTTTGAAACAAATTCGCGTATTCCTACGCTTACAAATCTGCATTAAATGATTTATTTTCATCCTCCCATTTTGAGTTCAAGTAATTGAAAACCATTAGGTAACGACTGGTTTTGATAGGGTGGGGCAATTTTTAGGTGTCCGCCCGCTTTGGGCATGGTACGATATTGAATATATATAATATGACACGGTGCGAATGAAAAGAGGAAATAGTACACATTAAAAAGGGAATAGTCTTCATAGGTATATAAGGGCCCCCGACTTTGGTCGGGGGCTTTTTTCATTTTTTGCATGTTACCTTTAGGCATTAAATCATTATATGCCCGGCAATATTTTACTTATTGATGATGAAGAACAGCTGCGAAAATTATTAAGCCGTATCATTTCACTGGAAGGTTTTACCGTTGAGCAGGCTGGCACCCTCAAAACTGCCTGGGCGCAATTGGCGCAAAAAGAACCCGACATCGTGTTGTGCGATGTTAAACTGCCGGATGGCGATGGCGTTCGTTTTGTGAAAGAACTCAAGGAAAAATATCCCCTCATCGAGATCATATTATTAACCGCATTCGGCAATATTCAGGATGGGGTGCAGGCCATCAAAAACGGCGCATTCGATTATATTACCAAGGGCAACGATAATGATCGCATTGTACCCTTGCTGTACCAGGCCTTCGATAAGGCCACTGCGCAAAAGAGATCGGCGATAAAGATCAGGGATAAAGGAACTTACACATTTGATGATATCATTGGTCAAAGCACCCTCATAAAACAAGCTGTACAACTGGCGCAGCGTATTGCGCCCGCCAACACCAACGTATTATTATTGGGCGAAACAGGTACGGGGAAAGAAGTATTTGCCAATGCTATTCATGCACACAGTAAGCGGAGTGATAAGGCGATTGTTGCCATCAACTGCAGCGCTTTTGCCAAAGACCTGTTGGAAGGGGAATTGTTCGGTCATAAGGCCGGCGCTTATACCGGCGCCAACAAAGACAAAAAAGGGTTGGTAGAACTGGCCGATGGCGGCACCCTGTTCCTCGATGAAATAGGGGAAATGAATATTGACCTGCAGGCCAAACTGCTCCGGGTAATTGAAAATGGCGAATTCATAAAGTTGGGGGATGTAAAGACCACCAAAGTGAATGTGCGCATTATTGCGGCTACTCACAGAGACCTGAACAGAATGGTAGAGGATGGCGCCTTTCGGGAGGACCTGTATTACCGGTTGAACGTATTTGCCATTTCCCTGCCGGCATTGCGCGAACATACAGAAGATATTCCGGCCCTGGCCAATCATTTCCTGGCCTATTATGCAGCCAAAGAAAACCGCCCGATTTTACATATCCAAAAAGAAGCTTTGCAATTGTTGCAACGGCATAGCTGGAAAGGAAACATCCGCGAATTACGCAATGTGCTGGAAAGAGCCACCATTATGGCGGAAGGAGATACAATACTGTCTGAACACCTGCCTTTTGATATTCAGAAACAGGATAAAGGTTCAACCAGCCTCACCCTGGCCAGTGTAGAAAAAGATCATATTCAAAAAGTACTGCGCTATACGAATGGGAATAAAACAAAAACTGCAGTATTGCTGGGAATAGGATTGACTACTTTGTATCGAAAGATGGAGGAGTATGGATTGTGAGTGGTGAATGGTCAATGGTGAATGGTGAATGGGTTCACGAATTTCCGATTCTCGCATTAGTTATTAATCTCGCGAATCGGGTTCTATTCACCATTGACCATTCACCATTGACGATTACTACTGTCTTACCAACGGCGGATGCTGCACCGCATTCACCACCACGGGATATTTTTCAATAGTTACATTACTGGGGTCCAGTCCGAAGTTGATGGATTCCTTTACGCTCAGCCATTTGAGGTTGAAATAACTTTTCATTACAAAGTTTTTCCAGAACGACATCGCATTTTCGAACGACAGAAAACTTTCCATAACCAGGAACCGGAGATCACCGACCTTACTTTCCTGGTAATGTTGTTCACACCGGTCCGATACATCCACTTCGCGCGTTTTTACCAGCTCATTCACTACCTGTTGGAAATAGTAATCAATACGCGGTTCAATACGGAATCCAAGGTTGAATTCCACGAAGTACACGTCATTCTTTACAATGGTGTCAACATGGTAACGCATGGCATACGGTTCATCCAATACATTTACGTGTACGAACCAGTAGATGTCGGCCCGTTTGGGTGATTTAGACAGAATGGAATTGATGGCTGTCTTTTCTACTTTACGGGGCGAACCGGAACTGGTTAAATAAACCAGGTTGGTGGCATATTTAGGGATCTTTTCGTCAATGCTTAACTCCTTTAATAAAGGGATATACGTTTCTATCGGAACCATTTTCTTTAATCCATTGGTAATGGCCCGGCCTTTACGCCATACATACATCACTAAAAACAGCGCAGAACCGATCAACAGGGTTATCCAACCACCTTCTTTTACCTTTTGCAGGTTTGCCGTTAAGAACGACAACTCTATCAACAGGAACAGGCCGGTAACCAGGGTCACCCAGATCGTGGGTACACGTTTGGCATGCAGGTAGAAATTGATCAGCACGGTACTCATCAACATGGTAAGTGTAACACTCAAACCAAAGGCCGCTTCCATTTTGGAACTTTCTTTAAAGTACACCACCATACCCAAACAACCAGCCATCAATAACCAGTTCACAAAAGGAATGTATAGCTGACCTTTAATGTGACCGGGGAACAATACCCGATGACGGGGCCATATATCCAGGCGAATGGCTTCATTCACCAGGGTAAAGCAACCACTGATCAGCGCCTGGCTGGCAATGATCGTAGCCAGGGTGGCAATGATCAACGAAGGCAGGTAGATGGCGTCAGGCACTATATGATAGAACGGACTGATAGTACCTACCTCCTGACCTACGTGTTGTACCAACCAGGCAGTTTGACCGCCATAGCTCAGGATCAGCATGATCTTGATATAGATCCAGCTAACGCGAATGTTATTTCTGCCGCAGTGACCCATATCGCTGTACAGGGCTTCCGCACCTGTAGTACAAAGGAAAATGCTGCCTAATAACCAGAAACCACCCGGCACTTCTTTCAACATCACATAGGCATAGTAGGGGTTCAGGGCTTTAAACACACCTGGTTCATGGCTAAGGGCCATTACACCCAATACCCCAATAAACGTGAACCATACTACCATCACGGGACCAAACACCTTACCGATCTTATCAGTACCAAACTGCTGAAAGGTAAATAAGGCAATAAGGATCACGATCACGATTGGCACCGTGTTGATATGCGGATTTATTTTTTGCAACCCTTCAATAGCAGAAGCCACTGAAATGGGTGGGGTAATAATACCATCGGCAATTAAGAAAGCGCCACCAGCCATGGCAGGGATCAATAACCATTTACCCCAAAAACGGCGGATCAACGCATACAAAGAGAAAATACCACCTTCCCCCTTGTTATCGGCCTGCAGGGTGATGATAACGTATTTAAGTGTGGTTTGAAAAAAGAGCGTCCAGAAGATGGCGGAAAAAGCGCCAAGGGCAATATCCTTTGTAATAACGCGGTCATGGAAAACCGCATTCAATGTATATAAAGGAGACGTACCAATATCGCCAAACACAATACCTGTGGCGATCAAAATACCTGCTGCGGTAATTTTTTTGTGGAATACAGCCGGTGAAGTAGATGCACTCATTTTATTTACTGGTTTTAACCTTACCTGGAAATTTTCTTTTTCCGGGTTTAATATTAGTAGGCAACGGAGGCCAAATATTACAATGCAAGAAATGCATTTTTGTTGTAAAATCTTTCCATTTTGATAAAACACCCTTTCAAAATGGCATGGTTGTAAAAAAGAGAAAATGAACCTTTGTTAGTATAACCTTTGTATCTGATTGTTTATTAACTCCTTGTTGTTGTTACTTTCCATTCCTGTTTTACGGCACCCGGTTGGCAGTTGGTTGAGCAAAATCTAAAGCAATGTTAACACTCATCCTTTTGCTATCCGGGCTCATTTGCTTCTATGTGTTCTATAAATCTATTGACTTTTTTGAAAACATATAATTATGATCAACGCATTATTCATTTTATCGATACTGGTTTTTGGCTACCTGTTGTACGTATTAATTAAACCCGAAAAATTTTAATGGTTAATGGCCAATGGTGAATGGTGAATGGGTTTCTGAAAATTCGGAATGCCACCATTATTAAGACTGTCCGAATTGGGGCCTTTCACGTTTCACGTTTGACGTTTCACGACAATAACTCTTTAACATGAATACAGAACTATTTGGTGTGATCATCACGTTCCTGCTTTCGGTGATAGTAGCTTTTCCGCTGGGAAAATATATTGCCAAAGTATTTAAGGGAGAGCGCACCATCACCGATTTTATGAATCCGCTGGAGCGGTTCATCTTCCGGGTATCCGGTATTAACCCTAACGCCAGCATGGACTGGAAACAGTTCTTAAAGGCAATGCTCAGCATAAACCTGCTATGGTTTGTGTATGCTTTTTTTGTGCTGATCTTCCAGGACAAATTACCGCTGAACCCTGATGGCAACCCCGGGCAAACCCCTGATCTGGCTTTTAACACAGCTATCAGCTTTTTGGTAAACTGTAACCTGCAACACTACTCCGGTGAATCAGGATTAACTTATTTCACCCAGTTGGCTGTTATAACATTCTTACAGTTTGTAACAGCCGCAACCGGAATTGCCGCTTTAGTCGCCTTGTTTAATGGCCTGAAAGAAAAGACCACGAATGATCTTGGGAACTTCTGGGCTATACTGGTAAGATCAACTACACGCATCTTATTACCGCTATCATTCATCGTAGGACTTATTCTGGCTTTTAGCGGCACGCCGGCCAGTTTTGATGGCAAGGATACTATTACCACGCTGCAGGGCGATACCGTTCAGGTATCACGCGGACCCGCAGCCGGGATGATCGCTATAAAACAATTGGGAACAAATGGCGGCGGTTGGTTTGGAGCCAATTCGGCCCACCCGCTGGAGAATCCTACCTACTTTACCAATTTGGTAGAAACCGTTTGCATTGTCCTTATTGCAATGGCCCTGGTTTTTGCATTGGGTTTTTACATCAACCGTAAAAAGCTGGCGTATGTGATCTTTGGTGTAATGACCTTTTTGTGTGTGTTGTTTATTTGTATAAATGTGCATTATGAAACAGCAGGCAATCCGGAGATCGATAAAATGGGGATCGCCCAGCATCTCGGGAACATGGAGGGCAAGGAGGTACGATTTGGCTCCGCTGCTACGGCCTTGTGGAGCGTGGTTACTACTTCAACCTCGAATGGTTCGGTAAATGGTATGCATGACAGCTTAATGCCTGTATCGGGTGGCGTAGTGTTGCTTGATATGATGATCAACGCACTATATGGAGGTGTTGGCGTGGGATTGCTGAACTATTTTGTTTTTATCATTATCGCTGTATTTATATCCGGGTTGATGGTTGGACGAACGCCTGAATTTATGGGACATAAAGTGGAGGCCCGGGAAGTAAAGATCGCAACACTGGTCTGGTTGCTCACCGCATTTTTGGTTAAGGGAGGAACAGCGCTGGCAGCTTACATGGTGGCGCATCATCCCGATGTGGCCTGGGTGGTGAAACCATCGGCCTGGTTGAATAACCCCTCTTACCATGGTTTTTCAGAAATGTTGTATGAATTCACGTCGGCCAATGCCAACAATGGAAGTGGTTTTGAAGGGTTGGGCGACAACAATATATTTTGGAATGTTAGTACCGGCATTGTATTGATACTGGCCCGTTTTATACCCATTATTGGTCCCATTGCCATTGTCGGACTGTTAGCAAATAAGAAATTTATTCCTGAGTCTTCAGGTACATTGCGTACAGACTCTATTACGTTCGGTGGAATGACCCTGGCCGTTATTGTAATTGTGAATGCCCTGTCGTTTTTCCCTGCGCTGGTACTGGGTCCGCTGGCAGAATATTTTTCAATAAAATAAGTTCAACTGATCATGTCAAAAAGAAAACGCGATATAAAATTGTTTGAACCGGCCCTTGTAAATACCGCCATCAAACAATCCTTTGTAAAATTGAGCCCCCGGTTAATGATTAAGAACCCGGTGATGTTCACGGTGGAGGTAGGAACGTTTGTGATGTTGGCCGTGGTGATCTATCAACTGGGTACCCACGACCTTACGCAGGGTGCACTGTGGTATAATATGGTAGTGTTTGCCATTCTGCTCATTACCGTGTTGTTTGCCAACTTTGCCGAGGCGCTGGCTGAAGCAAGAGGAAAGGCACAAGCCGAGAGTTTGCGCAAAACAAGGGAGGAAACACCTGCTAAAATGGTGGTTTCGCCCGGTGAGATTTTCGTAAAAGAAATAAAAGCAGTACCCTCCTCACAACTTCGGTTGAACGATCGGTTTGTATGTGAAACGGGTGATGTAATACCCATGGACGGAGAGATCGTCGAGGGCATTGCTACCATTGACGAATCGGCTATTACCGGTGAATCGGCGCCGGTTATTCGGGAATCTGGTGGCGATAAATCATCAGTGACCGGTGGTACCAAAGTGCTGAGCGACCGTATTGTGGTACAGGTGACCACACAACCTGGTGAAACATTCTTAGACAAAATGATCGCACTGGTGGAAGGCGCCAGCCGGCAAAAAACGCCTAATGAAATTGCGTTGACCATTCTACTCGCAGCCTTTACGCTCATCTTTATCATTGTGTGCGTAACGCTGAAGCCATTTGCCGATTATGCCAATACGCCTATTACTATTGCTGCCTTCATTTCGCTATTCGTATGCTTGATCCCTACCACTATTGGTGGTCTGTTATCGGCCATTGGTATTGCGGGTATGGACCGCGCTTTAAGGGCGAATGTTATTTCAAAAAGTGGAAAGGCTGTTGAAACAGCTGGTGACGTGGATGTGCTTTTGCTCGATAAAACAGGTACCATTACCATCGGTAATAGAAAAGCAACAAATTTTTATCCGGCAAAAGGTGTGGGAGAAAACGAATTTATTGATATGGTGGTGTATGGCTCGCTGGCTGATGATACCCCGGAAGGAAAATCGATCGTGGAACTGGCTGCCAAACTGAGCAGCCCGAATTCAACCCTCGATCAATTCCGTCATCAGAAGTTATCTGTACAGGCTGCACCGCTCACCTTTATTAAATTTACTGCAGAAACCAGGAGCAGTGGTGTAGACTTACCTAACGGTACAAAGATCCGTAAAGGCGCATTTGACGCCATTCGCAACCTGGCGTTGAAGGCAGGGAACGGCATACCGCTGGAAGTGGAAGACAGGGTAAAGAAAATAGCCAATGACGGTGGTACACCACTTGTGGTATCAGTGAATAATGAAATAAAAGGCGTGATCGAATTGCAGGATATCATAAAACCTGGTATACAGGAACGTTTTGAACGCCTGCGTAAAATGGGGGTAAAAACGGTGATGGTTACCGGTGATAACCCGTTAACAGCAAAATATATTGCCAACAAAGCCGGTGTGGATGATTTTATTGCCGAAGCAAAACCGGAAGATAAAATGAACTACATCCGCAAGGAACAGGCATCCGGTAAACTGGTGGCCATGATGGGTGATGGTACAAACGACGCACCCGCGCTGGCACAGGCCGATGTAGGTGTGGCCATGAACAGTGGTACACAGGCTGCAAAAGAAGCCGGTAACATGGTTGACCTGGATAACGACCCTACCAAATTGATTGAAGTAGTGGAGATCGGTAAACAATTGCTGATCACGCGTGGTACCTTAACCACCTTCTCCATTGCCAACGACGTGGCCAAATATTTCGCCATCGTTCCGGCTTTGTTTATCGCTTCAATACCTGCTTTGCAACATTTGAACATTATGGGGTTGAAAAGTCCGGAGTCGGCTATATTATCAGCCATCATTTTCAACGCCATCATTATTCCAATGCTGATACCCTTAGCGTTAAAAGGTGTAGCTTATAAACCAATTGGCGCCAGCGCCCTGTTGCGGCGTAATCTGCTGATCTATGGCGTAGGTGGCGTAATAGTACCATTCATTGGTATTAAGCTGATCGATATGTTGCTGGGAGTATTCATGTAATTGATAAAAATTGTAACAATGAAAAATTTTTTGATCTCAATAAAGCTTACACTTGTTCTCATCGTTCTTTGTGCCTTCCTGTTCCCCATCCTGATTGCCATGATCAGTAAACTGGCGCCAGGTGGCGGTAAAGGGGAGACGGTGATGGCGCATGGCAGGGTAGTAGGATATGCCAGAATTGGACAAAAATTCACCGAGGATAAATTTTTCTGGGGCCGTCCTTCAGCGGTAGATTATAACGCTTCCGGTTCTGCAGGTTCCAATAAAGGTCCAACCAATCCTGATTACTTGAAAACAGTACAGGGTCGTATCGATTCATTCCTGGTACACAACCCTGGTATTAAGAAAGAAGAAATACCATCGGAAATGGTAACGGCCTCAGGTAGTGGTCTCGATCCTGATATTTCACCGGCATCAGCTTATGTGCAGGTAAAACGGGTGGCTACTGTACGGGGAATACCAGCAGATAAAGTAAAGCAATTGGTTGAGGCGCATATTGATCGTCCTTTGTTTGGAATGCTGGGACCGTCTAAGGTGAATGTGTTGAGACTGAATGTGGCGTTAGATGAAATAGGAAGTAAGAAGTAAGAGGTAAGAAGTAAGAAATTTCATCATACACAAATGGTTGTTGGTAAACTAAAGATATATATAGGTATGAGCGCCGGTGTGGGCAAAACCTACAGGATGCTACAGGAAGCGCATGACCTGCTTCGAAAGAATATAAACGTAAAGGTGGGTTATGTTGAAACGCATAACCGAAAAGAAACGCATGCCCTGGTTGAAGGCTTGCCGCTTATTCCCCGGCGACAGGTCTTTTACAAGGGCAAGCAGCTGGATGAACTGGATGTGCAGGCCGTCTTATTATTACATCCTGAAGTAGTGATCGTTGATGAACTGGCGCACAGCAATATCCCGGGCAGTAAGAATGAAAAACGCTGGCAGGATGTAATCGACATCCTGGATTCAGGTATCGACGTGATAACCGCAGTGAATATTCAGCATATTGAAAGCATCAATGTAGAGGTAAAACAAATAACCGGGGTAGAAGTAAAGGAAAGGGTGCCTGATAAGTTATTGCAACTGGCCGATGAAGTAGTGAATATCGACCTAACGGCGCAGGAATTGATTACCCGGCTACAGGAAGGAAAGATCTACGATCACAACAAAGTGCAACAGGCGCTTATGAATTTCTTTCAGCCCGAGAAGATCCTGCAGTTGCGTGAACTGGCGTTGAAAGAAGTGGCGGGCCAGGTAGAACGAAAAGTAGATTACACGGTTACCAGGAACAAAGCCTGGCAGCACGAACGTTTCCTCGCCTGCATTTCATCTTCGCATGAAGCGGCCCGGCGCATCATACGTAAAACCGGCCGGCTGGCATCCTATTACAATGCCGACTGGTTTGTTTTATATGTGCAATCACCCCGGGAAAAGCTGGATAAGATACCCCTGGCTGCCCAACGGCATTTGATAAATAACCTGAAACTGGCCACCGAACTGGGCGCCGAAGTGGTGCAGGTAAAAAGCAAACACATTGCAAACGAGATCATTCAAACCGCTATCGATAAAAAGATCACCACGATTTGTATTGGAAAACCACATTTGAATTTATTTCAGGTAATTTTGAGGACAAGCTTATTCAATCAATTGCTAAGAACCTTATCTGAAAAAGATATTGATATTATTATATTATCGTAATGGCATTAAAGCTTAAAACAAAAGTAGCCTTGGGCGTAGGTTTTCTGTTCACGTTGCTGCTGCTGGTAGGCGGCGTGGGTTTTTATTATTTTAACATGATCAGCCTGGAGTCACGGGATGTGTTGAAGGATAATAATAAAAGTGTTGAATACGGCCGTAAAATGCTCGATGCCCTGAATACCTGGGAAAAAGAACGGGGAGTGGCCCGTAAGGTGTTTGAAGAAAACCTGACCGCGCAGGAAAACAATGTTACCGAGAAAGGCGAGTTGGATGTTACCCATGCCCTGGACTATGACTATAATGCATTTTTGCAACACGATGACTCCATGCCATTGCAACTGGCACTGCAAAAGAATATCAGCCGCATCATTCAGATCAACCTCAACGCCATCAACACAAAGAACGACGTGTCGCAAAAGGCGGTTGAAAATGCCAAGGTGATCATCTTCACGATCATTACTTTTTGTTTGCTGATCGGGTTTACATTCATAGTAAACTTTCCCGGGTTGATCGCTAATCCCATCATCAAATTAACGGAAGGTATCCGGGCCATTGCCAATAAAAATTATAGCCAGCGCATTCACCTGCAACGGAGTGATGAGTTTGGTGAACTGGCCAAAGCATTTAACGATATGGCTGAGCAGCTGGATGCATACGAGCACAGCAACCTGGCGCGCATTATGTTTGAGAAGAAAAGAGCGGAGACGGTGATCAACTCGTTAAAGGATGCCAGTATTGGCATTGATAAGAATGGCACCGTGTTATTTGCCAATCAACAGGCCCTGCAATTGCTGAATATGAAAGAAGCTGATGTAGTAGGGCATGCACAGGCTGATATTCAAAAACGCAATGACCTGTTCCGGTTCCTGACCAATGAAGAGAACGGCATGCCGTTCAAGATAGTAGTGAACGATAAAGAAAACTATTTTACCAAAGAGCAGATAGATATCCAGCAGGAGCAGGAAGTAATGGGGCATGTACTTATTTTAAAGAACATCACCCCGTATAAAGAACTGGATGTGGCCAAAACCAATTTTATTGCCACCATTTCCCATGAATTAAAAACGCCGCTGGCCTCTTCAGATTTTAGTTTGCGCTTGCTGGAAGATGAGCGCATAGGACAACTGACCGCTGAACAAAAAGAACTGGTGCAAAGCCTGAAAGACGATAACCAGCGCCTGTTGCGTATACTGAGTGAATTACTCGATCTGTCACAGGTAGAAAGCGGGAAGATCCAGCTGACCCTGCAACCCGTGCCTGTAAATGATATAATCAACAAGGCATTGGCTGCAGTACAAAATGCTGCCAGGGAAAAGAACATCCAGATAAAACAACAGCTCGCTGATAAATTGCCTGTGGTACAGGCCGATGCAGAAAAAGCTGTATGGATCATCAATAATTTCCTCACTAACGCTATTCGCTATTCTGCGCAGAATGACCATATAATGGTAAAAGCAAGTCATCATAATGCGGGTTATATTGAGATAGGCGTGCAGGATTTTGGTATTGGTATCGATGCTTCCCTGCAACAAAAAGTATTCGATCGTTTTTACCGAGTGCCCGGCATTCATGAGAAAAAAGGCACTGGATTAGGACTCGCCATCAGCAAGGATTTTGCCGATGCGATGGAAGGAGAAATAGGGGTGGAGTCAACCGTTGGCAAAGGCAGTTACTTCTTTTGCCGGTTTAAAGTGGCCACCCCTGTGTGAACAGCTTAAGTGAATCTGCATACACTTAAAATAATGATCCCGCCAATAATAACGATCGAAAGCAACTGAAAAAGCGAGATCTTTTTCCGGAGGTCGGCAAATGAGACCTTTATTTCATCGTTGATCCCTTTCTTAAGCTGACCGAGATTCCGGGAGTAAAGGATCCTTACAACCAGCAGCACTACCAGCAAACCGATCTTTATCCGGAACCACAATTGCGGTCCATACACTTTATGCATCTGGGTCATCATGGCTATACCCATTAATACGGCAACACCCAGGCAAATGCCCATTATGCGGTTGTATTTGCCGGTGGTATTGAACAGG
>NZ_JBJMLX010000344.1:0-25031 GCF_045805085.1 Niastella sp. | reverse complement strand
TTCCGGGAATTTTCAGGTATTAATTTCTACCGGACAATTTTTGGGTGAGGGCACCGATATACCAAGCCTGGATTGTCTGGTGCTGGCATATCCGTTTTCATTTGAGGGGAAAATGGTTCAATATCTTGGCCGGGTACTACGCACAGAAGCCATTCCGGTTATTTATGATTACCGGGACATACATGTAGATTATTTAGAAAAATTATTCAAGCAAAGAAGCCGGTATTATCAAAAGCTATTACAAACAGGGGGGATACATCGATTGGATGAATTGATGCTGATTTTCAATGAGAATAAAGTTTTCGTCAATACCGATGCTACGACATTACAAATAGAACAACTTGATCTTCCTGTACAAGTAGAAAAGTTTAAAACAGAGGTTGCCTGGAGAATACGAGTATTGAATTATGACGAGGAAAATGGTGAAATTAAAGCAGAGATAATAGATTACGCGGATAATCCGGAAATCAACACTGGTAATCAAATTTCACTGCAGTTCCAGCCTATCGATAAAATAAGCTTTCGTTCTCTTGATACTGCCAGGCTATTACATGCTGTTGAACTTAAGAAATTTACTTCAACCCCAAAAGTATTTGAAGAAGCTAGCGACAATATCCAGCAGCCAAGTTTTAAAATAGTAACGAAACCGGCTGAATGGGTAATTAGGAAAATCATGAAAGTACCCTTTCCAAAGATTCAATTCTCAAATGCCTATGTGGTATTTGCCATATTTGAAGAACTAGGCCAGGATATCAAATTTCAAATTGAAAATTCGGATATACGACCCGAGTTTGAAGCGATCAAAGACTACTTTATAAAAATTCTGAAGAAAAAATTGATCGTCACTGAAATTGAAATTCGTTACAATGAAAATCAGATATTATCTGTAACAGCTTCCTCTGAAGACATCAATAAAATAAACAGCGGCATTATTGATAGTGTTCGTTTTGAATTTGTAAAAAAGAGAATCCTGCCATTTAAAAGACACAACGATGAAAGCTCAATCCTACATACGAGCGACACCTTACTAGATCAGCCCTCATTAAAAGAAATGTTTAAATCCGACAAGGATTTAATTGATGATATCCTAAGTGTAAAAGACTCAAAACATTATCACCATCTTAAATTCCTCGCCGCGCAACACCTTTCATCGATATTAAAAATAAGATTTGTCTTACAGCCTTTTTCATTCTTGTTTCTATTGCAGGGCGACAGGAAGTACCATGTAGTATGGGAAACGCTAAATAGTGAAGAAGCTACTTATGTATGGCATTTTGAAAAAACAATGGATGCATTGCGAAACGGGCTAAGTGAAATCGAAGGAGTGCTAAATGAAATTAAGAATACAGGCAGACAGGATTATCTTAATAAAGATCATCCCAATTTTAGCAGAATAATGCATGATTATTCCGCTGCCCAAAAGGGGTTTGTCGTATGGAAAGGTTTTCTGGAGCAAAGGTTAATATAACAGCATCATCCTAAAATATTAACTCATATAAAGGACCCGAACCAGAAAACAGTTCATTCACAACACTTTATAAAGATGATTCCAATTTCAGAAAACACAAAACCCGCTACGGGAGCGGGTTTTACAATTTCGTGGAGTCGAGGGGACTCGAACCCCTGTCCAAACATATCCTTCAAAAGCTTTCTACATGTTTATTCCGGCATTACTTGTCGGGAAACAACAGGAGACGGACGAACCAATTGTTTCCTTAGCTGAATAGTCTTTTGCAACCGGCACAGCCTACGGTTGCAGCATCCTGTATTTGTTTTGAGTCGGCGGCGGGGATTGGTAACAGAACAACCTTCCCGGCGGCCCTAATGACTACTTAATCACTGATTAGGCAGCCATGGCAAATTGTGTATTGCCATTTGAGTTTTGAATATTCAGATTAACGTGCTAATTATCCAACGCACGACATGCTTACACCTTCAAAGATCTACGCTGTCAAAACCAAAGCGACCCCATGATTAAACAACGAATTGCAAATTTACTGTTTTTCTACGTCTTAACCTACCTTCAGCCACTGCTGACGAAAATTAACCGGATTTCCTCAGGTAAATCCCTGTCAGGCATGGAAAAACGCATTGGCGGCGAGGGAATAAAATAGTATCGTCCCCTGGGGTGATTTATAACATTTACCACCTTCTTTTTAGGCGCCGGAAGGCGACCTGTCGAAGGTAAAGTTGGTAGTAATTCCGCTAAAATATCTTCTTCGCTTATCTCCTGTTTCAACAGCTTCAGGGCACATCCGGTCAAAAATTGATAGTCGCTGCGGCGGGCATACTTACGTGGTAATCGTCCGTATAGCTTTGACCCTATTTTTGAGGCCTGCGCCATAAGTCCGGCATAATACAATACCTGTTGCTTACGGGCTTTTCGCCGGTTACTCTTGAGGGTTTTAATTTTCCAGTAGTCGCTGTTCAATTTGCGGTAGGACCGTTTTGGCGCTGCATTTAATGCATTTATCCATGCCTCTTCAGGCTGTTTATTTACCACCGGGCTTACATATAGTTGCCACAATACCTCTTGTATCTCTTCGTCGCTCTTTCGCGCTTTTAGCATGGTATAGGCTTCGCCGGTAAATGACCGGTACATCCAGCCCTGGCGCCAGTACACAGGTAATTGACTATAAATAGAAGAGCCGATCTTCGACGCTCTGCCCATCAATGCCGCATAGTGGCGGGTATTTTTAAAGCAAGGCGCATAAAGCACTTTTCTGCGGGTCAGGCTGCTTTTCTTACGCACGAAGTTCCTGCCTTCCATAACATAGAAGGTTAAATTGTGCATGGTGCCACGTACAATAAATGGTGCTAAAGCTTCGGCCATGGTTTAAAGTTACTAATTATAAATAAAATGAATGTGTTTAGGAGGAGATATTGATCATACTCAATTGTCTGAACTGGGATGAATGGGATGCGTGGGATGTTTGGGATAGATACCAGCATGCCTCCAGCCCCTATTCAACAGTATACATACAAGTATGTTGCGCCATAGCAACAGAATAGCACAAAGCAGGCTTTACCGTAGTTGAACGCTGCCACATCCATAGATATCCCTACCATACGGAATATTTAAAGCGCATTTTCTAAATACGGGATATAAGGGCCCTCCTACGCTAAAGCTTGCGCCTCCGCTAAAGCTTCAGCGGCACGCGGACGGCGGGTGAGGCAAAAAATAACCCCCGACGATACCGTCGGGGGTTATTCTATAACAATATCTTATTGAATCTCTAGTGTTTAAATAAATATCGCCAGAAGTCCAATCCCAGCGCATAGGCCATAACGCCTAGCAACAGGATCATACCAGCCATTTGCGCATATTCCATGAATTTATCGCTTGGCTTGCGGCCGGTGATCATTTCATACAGGGTGAACAGTACGTGTCCACCGTCGAGGGCCGGAATGGGCAGAATGTTCATAAATGCCAGCACAATGCTCAACAGGGCGGTCATCGTCCAGAAGCGTTCCCAATCCCACTGGGCGCCAAACATATTACCGATGGTTAAAAAGCTACCCAGCGATTCGCTGGCTTTTACTTCCTTGCTGGTGAACAGCAGTTTAAAGTTCTGCACGTTCATCACCAGGGTGTTCCAGCCTTTTTTTACCCCTGCCGGTAACGATTCCAGGAAGGTATATTTCTTTACATCGAATTTCAGGAACTTATCGGGCGGACGGGGATAAAAACCAATGCTGGCATCGGCTGTCAGCTTCACTTTTACAGTAACCGTATCGGCGTGATTACGCAACACCGTTAAGGACACTTCTTTTTCCTTGTAATTCTTTTTTATATCGCTCAGCTCATAAAACGAACCAATGGGCTGGTCGTTAAAGCCAATGATCTGATCGTCTTTTTGTAAGGTGCCTGCCGTGAATTTGGCGCTGTTATTAACGCTGTCTACCACAGCCGGGAACCGGGGGTATGCGAGCGGATCGCCTTTGCGTTGGATCAGCTGACTGATGGTACCTGTTGGTATGGGCAGGTCTATGGCCTGTCCATCGCGGATGATATTTATGGTTTTAGCTTCGTTCAGGATGATATCGGTGCTCAACCGGCTGAAATTCTCAATTTCCTTACCATTCACCGCCATGATCTTGTCGCCATCTTTCAACCCAATGCTTTTACCCAGGCTGTCTACATATACGCCATACACCACATTTTTAGCGGGCAGGTATTCTTCGCCCCAATGCCAAAGGATCATGGCAAATAAAAAGAAGCCGAGTATAAGGTTAACCGTAACACCGCCGATCATGATGATCAAACGCTGCCAGGGTTTCTTACTGCGAAACTCCCAGGGTTCTGGTGGCAGCTTCATTTGCTCTTTATCCATGCTTTCATCGATCATCCCCGAGATCTTTACATAGCCACCCAGAGGCAACCAGCCAATCCCGTACACGGTATCTCCTATCTTCTTTTTTACCAGTGAAAACCAGGGATCGAAGAACAGATAAAATTTTTCAACCCTGCATTTAAACCATTTGGCGGGCAAGAAGTGGCCCATCTCATGTAAGACGACCAATATGGATAAGCATAATATTAATTGTCCGGCTTTAATACCTACTACAGCCCAGTCTATTGCTAACAATGTGATCATATAATCGCGAAAACGCGGTGGTGTTTATTTTAAATTACGCTCAAAATATTGAATTATCCCGCAATTCCCTTAACCGCTCACAAAAAACTTGGAAAGCTTAACGCTTTAAGCTTACTGCGGCACTGTATGAACAACACGTAAGACCCATTACTGTTCGCTTTTTACAGCTTAATAAGGGAGGCGGCAAAATTACGGGCCTCTCCATCGCTGTCAAAATATTCTTCCAGCGTGGGTTTTTCAATAACCGGCACGTGTTGCAGGGTTCGTTCAATGAGGTCGGTCATATCCAAAAAGCCAATGCGATTGCGTAAAAATGCGAATACGGCAATTTCATTGGCGGCATTCAGCACACAGGGCTGATTTCCGCCCCTGAACAGGGCGTCGGTGGCCAGTTGCAGGTTGCGGAATGTTTTGGTATCTGGTTCCTCAAATGTAAGCTGGGCGGGGTTCCTGAAATTATACCGCGGGAACTGGTTGGGTATACGGTGCGGGAAAGCCAGGGCATACTGAATGGGCAGTTTCATATCGGGCAGCCCCATCTGCGCTTTTATACTCCCATCTTCAAACTGCACCAGGCTATGAATAATACTTTGGGGGTGAACAAGTACCTGTACCTGATCGGCGCTCAGATCAAACAGCCAGCGGGCTTCGATCATTTCAAGCCCCTTGTTCATTAAAGTGGCCGAGTCGATGGTGATCTTGGCTCCCATTTGCCAGTTTGGATGCTGCAACGCATGATCGCGCTTTACATTCACCAGGTAATTGGGCTTTTTGCCAAGAAAGGGTCCGCCGCTCGCTGTTAAGATAACTTTCTCGATCTTATTGCGGGTTTCGCCTACGAGACACTGAAATATGGCGGAGTGTTCTGAATCGACCGGGATAACAGGCACCCTTTTTTCGACGGCCTTTTGCATCACAATGTCACCTGCCACTACCAGTGTTTCTTTATTGGCCAGCGCTACTGCCTTTCCTGCATCGAGCGCGCATAGCGTAGGGCGTAAGCCGGCAAAACCAACGATAGCCGCTAACATCATATCGTATACATCCATGCTGGCTACCTCTTCCAGTGCTTTTTCACCGGCAAATACTTTTACATCGGTATGTGAAAGGGCTTCTTTAACTATTTTATACTTATGCTCATCACCTATTACTACAATATTTGGATTGAATTGCAAGGCTTGTTTAATCAACAACTCCTCGTTACTAAAAGCGGTCAATACTTCGGCGGAGAATTTGTCGGGATTGGAAGCTATTACCTCCAATGCCTGACTACCCACTGAGCCTGTTGAGCCGAATATTGCTATGCGTCTTTGTGGAAAACTGTTCGACATGTTCCGGTTTCAATAAGTTTTTTAGTAAGCTAAATCAGTCAGCCTTAACGTTAAAACTACTCTACATATTTTTCAAGCGCCATTGCAATGTTACGATCATTGCTTAACCGGGGCACTTTGTTCTGACCGCCTAATTTACCTATGGATTTCATGTAATCGATAAACCCATGCTTTTTAACCGGGCGAATATGCAATGGTAACAATATATTGCCATTAATAAGATCGTCGTAATAAATGTTCTTTTTGCGCAGGTTGACATCTACCTTCTCGGCAAACCGGTCGAGGTTGGCCGGGCGGTTCTCAAATTCAATGAACCACTCATGGTACGATTTTCCTTTACCCTGCGCGATCATGGGCGCCACGGTGAACTCAGTGATATGCACGCCTTCTTCTTCTGCGGCTTTTATCAGGCTTTGTTCTACTTCTTCTCCAATAACGTGTTCGCCAAATGCCGAGATAAAATGTTTGATGCGTCCCGTTACTACCAGTCTGTATGGATTGGTTGATACAAATTTAACGGTATCGCCAATATTATACCCCCACAACCCTGCATTGTTGTTTATGATCAACGCATAGTTCTCCCCTACTTTCACCTCTTTCAGCGACAGGCGGGTTGGGTTGGCGTTGAAGATTTCACCGGCAGGAATAAACTCAAAGAATATTCCGCTGTTTGTATTTAATAATAAACCTTCGGCATCCTGCGAATCCTGGAACGCCATAAAGCCTTCCGATGCCGGGAATGTTTCAATAGTAGCTACTTTGCCGCCAATACTTTCCATCAACTTATTGCGGTAGGGTTCAAAGTTAACGCCACCATGCACCAGTACAGAGAAGTTAGGAAAGATCTCTTTGATCTTTTTGCCGGTCTTCTCCTGTAATCTGTCGAAATACATTTGCGCCCATGGCGGAATGCCACTTATCAGGGTCATATCCTGGTTAATGGTTTCGGCCACTATTTTATCGAGCTTCGTTTCCCAGTCATCGATGCAATTGGTTTCGTAAGAAGGCAATTGATTAGCGCGCAGGTAACTGGGCACGTGATGGTTCACGATACCGCTTAAACGACCGGTAGGAATGCCGCCTATGCGTTCCAGTTCGGGCGAACCTGATAAAAAGATCATTTTACCTTCGGTAAAATTGGTATTACCCGATTCGGCTATATAACATAACAGGGCATTGCGGGCCGTGTTAATGTGGTTGTCGATACTTTCTTTACTTATGGGAATATACTTTACACCACTGGTAGTGCCGGAGGTTTTAGCCAGATAAATAGGCAGTCCTTTCCAGAGAACGTTGTGTTTGCCTTCCTTTATCTTTTCAATATAGGGCTTAAACTGTTCGTAGTCGCGCACCGGTACGGCCTGTACGTATTCTTCATGCACATTTATCTCCTGCAAATGGTGTTCTTTACCAAATTCAGTTGCCTTACCTATTTTGAGCAGCTCTTTCAGGATGGCATCCTGGTCAGCTACTGCGGTGGTCATACCCTTTTTTACTCCTTTATATATGTAGTGGGCAAATGGTTTTGCCAGAAATGATTTTATTTTCATTGAATCCCGTATTCCATCAGTTAGGAAAAACAAACCTACATCAATTAGTGAAATACGCAAAGACTGATTTGCGGTAATTCACGCAAAGCTATTATTAACTCATTCAATGCGTGATTGTTCGGAGATGGAAGTGTTAAAAAACGGAGTACCGGGTACAGGAAACCATTTACCGGGAACCAGCTACCTGCTGAAGCGAATCCCGGAAATCGGTCCCGGCTAAGCCGGAAGAAACCACTAACCAGCCACCTATATTATATATAATATCCTGTTCAACCCCACCGCTACCTTATTGTAAATGGCTAACAATCAATATTTCTTACTAATTTGCCGCAAAAGCGGCCATTTTCGACCGGAAAATCGTAAAAAAAATCGCTTCAAGCCTTCGCAATCTGGTTCAAACCCTTACCTTTGCACTCCTAATTTTGGAAACCTATGTTTGCAATAGTTAAAATCGCCGGACAACAATTTAAGGTTCAAAAGGACCAAACTTTATATGTACCGCGTGTAGACGGTAAAGCCGGAGATAAAGTAGAATTTTCAGAAATCCTGCTGTTAGATGATGCAGGTAAATTGTCTGTGGGCAGTGCAGTAAAAGGTACTGTTAAAGCAGAGATCCTTGATCAAGTTCAGGGCGATAAAGTAATCGCTTTTAAAATGAAAAGAAGAAAGGGTTTCCGCAAGAAACACGGTCATCGCACGCACTACACAAAAATTCAGGTAACAGCAATCGCTTAATACATTCCAATAAACAAATCGCAGGCTCCAAATTATTGAGCAAGTGCATTTGAGTTTATCCGGATATGAATTTGGTTCTTGTTATTTGAATGTTGGTCCTGTTGAATAAGACATTATTTTAAAAAAATTTCAAACAATCTACCATGGCACATAAAAAAGGGGAAGGTAGCGTAAAGAACGGTCGTGATTCACACAGCAAACGACTGGGCGTTAAAATTTATGGTGGTCAATCAGCTATTGCTGGTAATATCATCATTCGTCAACGCGGTACTGTTTACCATCCCGGAAAAAATGTTGGTATCGGAAGAGACTTCACCATTTTTGCATTGACTGATGGTGTTGTTGAATTCAGAAAAACCAGAAACGATAAGACTATCGTTAGCGTAGTAGCAGTAGCGTAATTTGTTATTTGTAAAGTTGCCTGCATAGTAATTTTTTCACATTTCGTGAAAAAATTTTTGGCGGTTTGGAAATAGTTTATATTTTTACATCTGTTAAATTCTATTTACTAACCGTTAAATTCACAAAAACATGGCAACTAAGAAAAAAGCTGCAAAAAAAGCTGCTAAGAAAGCAGTAAAGAAAGCCGCTCCAAAGAAAAAGAAAGCTGCAAAGAAGAAATAACTTCGGCTTTTTTTGAAAGCAAAAAATATCAAGTCCCGAATTACTTCGGGACTTTTTTATTGCCCCTTCGCTCCTTAGACTCCACTCAGGACTTTTTGCGTTATTAAAGCTTTATACATCCGCTGAAACCCGCGCCACGACTGAGTTTTAACATATAGCGCGTAGTGCGAAGTGTGAGCTCGTTTTCTTAGCCATTTCTCGACTGTTGCCAATAATCAGGGATCACCAATAAGTACTTTTCACGTTTGCCGTTTCACGTTTGCCGATTTCCGATTCACGAGCACCATTGCACCACCTTACCATTAATTAACATTACTGCAAGTATCCATCATAACCATTCCATTCTTATTTTTACACCGTCTTTATAGCAACCTCATTCCTGTTTACACAAGCCTATATAAAACCACTTACCTCTTTTTACCCTGGTACCATTTTTTAAGTCACATGTGAAATCATCATCAACATGGTTTCGTGTATCCGTATTGCCGCCCCGAACCAACCCTGTTGATGCACCGGCATAGCTTTTAGGGTTTCCTTTATCGATAAATAAACAAAAACTATAACTGCCTGTCATGTTTAAAAAAATCCTTGTTGCCAACCGTGGTGAAATTGCCATTCGGGTATTGCGTGCTGCTACAGAGCTAAATATTAAGACCATCGCCGTTTACACCTTTGAAGACCGCTATTCCCTGCATCGTTACAAAGCCGATGAAGCTTATCAGATCGGGAAAAACGATGAACCGCTGAAACCTTACCTGGACATTGAAGCCATCATCAGCGTTGCCAAACGCGAAAAAGCCGATGCCATCCATCCCGGTTATGGTTTCCTGTCAGAAAATGCCCGCTTTGCACAAAGATGTGCGGAAGAAAACATTGTGTTTGTTGGTCCCACTGCACACATTATGGATCAACTGGGTGATAAGATCGCCGCTAAGAAAGTAGCTAAACAAGCCGGTGTGCCTATGATCGAAGACAGCCAGGCGGATATCAGATCAACCGACGTTGCTTTGCAGGAAGCCCGCCGCATTGGTTACCCTATTATCATTAAAGCGGCTGCAGGCGGCGGCGGCCGCGGCATGCGTGTTGTACGCAATGATGAAGACCTGGAAAAAACCGTACAGGAAGCACGCAATGAAGCCAAAACCGCTTTTGGTAACGATACCGTGTTCTTTGAAAAATTCATTGAATCGCCCAAACATATAGAAGTACAGATCCTTGGCGATCACCATGGCAATATCATTCACCTGTTTGAAAGGGATTGTTCTGTGCAACGCCGTTTTCAAAAAGTAGTGGAGGTGGCGCCCGCCATTTCTCTGAAACCGGAAACACGTCAGCAACTTCACGAATATGCCATTCGCATTTGCAAACAGGTAGGTTATAACAATGCGGGCACGGTTGAGTTCCTCGTTGATAAAGCTGAGAATATTTATTTTATTGAAGTAAATCCCCGCATCCAGGTTGAACATACGGTCACTGAAGAAATAACCGGTATCGATATTGTAAAAAGCCAGATCCTCGTTGCGCAAGGGTTCGCGCTTACTGATGCGCCCATCAATATTGCTTCGCAGGAACAATTGCAGATCTCCGGCGTGGCCATTCAATGCCGGGTAACTACCGAAGACCCTTCCAACAATTTTAAACCCGACTTTGGTACGCTCATCGCGTATCGCAATGCGGGTGGCCCGGGTATCCGGTTAGATGAAGGCAGCTCCTACCCCGGCGTTAGCATCTCTCCTTTCTTTGATAGCTTACTGGTAAAGATCACCGCCAGCGGCCGCAACCTCGCAGAAACCTGTGACAGGTTGGTGCGCACGTTAAAAGAGTTTCGTATACGCGGTGTAAAGACCAACATTGCCTTCCTTGAAAACGTGTTACAAAATACTACGTTTCAAAATGGGCTCGCTACAGTTGATTTTATCGACAACCATCCGGATTTATTTCATTTTGAACCGAGAATGGACCGCGGCACCAAAGCCCTGCAATACATGGCTGAAATTATTGTGAACGGTCATCCTGATGTGCCGGCTGTTAACCCTGCTGTTACCTTTCGCACCCCGGTAGTGCCTGATGTGGTGCAACCGTCCATCACCAAAGGCTCCAAAGACCGGCTTACCGAAATGGGGCGTGAGAAATTTATCGATTGGTTAAAGAATAACCACAGCATTCAATATACCGATACCACTTTCCGCGATGCGCACCAGTCGCTGCTGGCCACCCGCGTACGCACTACCGATATGTTGAAGGTGGCTGAAACGGTGGCTAAAAATCATCCGGAGATCTTTTCGCTTGAAATGTGGGGCGGCGCCACCTTCGATGTAGCCCTTCGCTTTTTGCATGAATGTCCCTGGCAGCGCCTGCAACTGATGCGCGAACGCATTCCTAATATTTTGTTCCAGATGCTGATCCGCGGATCTAACGCAGTGGGTTATACTGCCTACCCCGATAACCTGGTGGAGACCTTCATTGAAGAATCCTGGCAGAACGGGATCGATATCTTCCGCATTTTCGATTCGCTGAACTGGCTCGAAGGCATGCAGGTGAGCATTAATGCCGTTCGCGAAAGAACGGGCGGACTGGCAGAAGCCTGTATTTGTTATACCGGTGATTTCCTTGACAAGCAACGCAATCATAAATTCAACCTGCAATACTATATCGACCTGGCCAAACGCCTGGAAGATGCCGGCGCCCACATTCTGGGCATAAAAGATATGGCCGGGCTGTTAAAACCCATGCAGGCAGGTATCCTGGTAAGTGAGCTGAAAAAATCGATCAACATTCCTATTCACCTGCATACACATGATACCTCCTCTATTCAGTCGGCTACTTATTTAAAAGCCATTGAAGCCGGGGTTGATGTAATTGATGTGGCGCTTGCTTCTATGTCCGGGCTTACTTCGCAACCCAATTTCAATTCCATTGTAGCTATGATGCAGGGCCACCAGCGTGAACAGCCCATGAACCTGCATAAGTTGAATGAACTTTCCAACTACTGGGAAGATGTGCGTGAATTTTATTATCCATTCGAATCGCAATTAAAGGCTGGCACTGCAGAAGTGTTCGATCATGAAATTCCGGGCGGACAATACTCCAACCTGCGCCCGCAGGCGCGTTCATTGGGACTGGAAAACCAGTTTACCGATATCAAGAAGAATTATGTGGTAGTGAATAAACTGTTTGGTGATATTGTAAAAGTAACGCCCTCCTCGAAGGTAGTAGGCGATATGGCCTTGTTCATGACAGCCAACGGCTATACTGAACAGGATATTTTTGATAAAGGCGAAACTTTATCCTTCCCCGATTCAGTGGTTGGTTTATTCCGTGGCGACCTGGGACAAACGCCGGGCGGCTTTCCGGAAACCTTGCAGAAACTGGTGCTCAAAAATGAAAAGCCCTTTACCGACAGGCCCAACGCGCATTTACAACCGCTGAACATGGTTAAAGAAAGGGAAAAATTTGAAACCAAATATGGTAAGCAGTATTCGAACCTCGATCTGCTGAGCGCCCTCTTTTACCCCAAAGTGTTTGACGAATACCATCAGTTTAAAATGGCGTTCGGGGAAGTGTATTATGTGCCCTCTCCTGTTTTCTTTTATGGATTAAAGCCTAATGAAGAAACGCTTATCGAGTTAGCGCCGGGCAAAAGCATTCTCATAAAATTTTTACATATGAGCCAGGTTGATGAGAATGGTTATAAACAGGTATTCTTTAAACTGAACGGACAAACCCGATCCATCTTTATAAAAGATAAGAGCTTCACCTCCGTAAAACCAACGCATAAAAAAGTGAGCGCGCCCAATGAGATCGGCGCGCCGCTGCAAGGCAAGCTGTCGAAAATACTGGTAAAAACCGGCGATGCGGTGCAAAAGAACACGCCCCTCTTTGTTATAGAGGCCATGAAAATGGAAAGCACCATTGTGGCGCCCAGCGCAGGTGCGGTGAAGAATGTGGTGTTAAACGAGGGCGTGTTTGTGGAGCAGGATGATGTGGTGGTGGAGTTGTAAAGCGTGAATGGGCCTACACTAATGGTGTAGGCCCATTATTAAGTCGCTGATTATTAGGCTTGGATACAAGCAATTTTTGCAGTAAATTACATACGGTTTTAGGGTTATTCCTGATAAAACAGTGTGCATTATGTCAGATAATACATTTCATATCCGGATAAAAAAACAATATGCTGCAGCTTTGATCGAAGACCTGATCAAGGTACATGCTGTTGAAGCAATTCCTGACGAAGAAGCAATTGAACTTACAGAACAACAAAAAGCAGCCCTGGATAAGGAGCTTGTAAACATTTCATCGAATCCTGATTATTTACTTAAATGGAATGATATCAAACATCGGTTTAAAAAACCCTGACGTTGTATACCATTTACATTTCCCCTACGGCGGTTGACGATATTACAGTGGCCATTGAATATTATAATTCTCTCGCTACCGATCTTGGCTATCGCTTTGCCGATGTAATTACTGAATATATTGAGCGAATTGCTCTTTCTCCAACTTCATCAGCAACACGCTACAAGAACATACGTTGCAAACCTGTAAAAAGATTTCCCTTTCTTATTACCTATACCATAGATGAGCTAAACTTATCTGTTAATATTCTACGTGTTTTTAATACTTACCAGGAACCTCTTTGGTAAACCAGAAAGAATTAATTTAGCAGCACATCACCATTCTTATGATCGACAACTACTTCATAGCCGACCAATTTTCCCTGCTGGCCAAATTAATGGATATGCATGGGGAAAATTCGTTCCGGTCGAGAACCTATTCCAGTGCCGCCTTTGCCATTGAAAAAGTAACGCATCCACTGGCTGAAATGCCTGAAGATAAACTGGTATCCATAAAAGGCATTGGTGATTCTGTTGCTAAAAAAGTAATTGAAATAGTTCGAACCGGCAAACTGGGCGCCCTGGAAGATATTATTTCCAAAACACCGCCCGGCGTGCTGGAAATGATGAACATTAAAGGACTGGGACCAAAAAAAATAGCCACCATCTGGAAAGAGATGGGTATTGAATCGGTTGGTGAACTGTTGTATGCCTGTAACGAAAACCGGTTAACCCTCTTCAAAGGTTTTGGCGAGAAAACGCAAAAGAATGTTCAGGAATCCATCGAGTTCTATATGAAGAACCAGGGCAGTCACCTGTATGCGGAAACGGAAGTGTACGCCATAGCCATTGACACCACACTGAAGAAAGAATTCCCGCAACAACAATTTGCCCTAACCGGTCAATTCAGACGCCAGCTTGAGATCATTGACCAGCTGGAATGGGTAACCACCGCTACTGATGAGGAGTTGCTGGCCTTCCTGGGTTCCAATAATTATAAAACCCAGGAAACACTGGAAGATATCTTCAGCGTTCTGGGACCCGAAAATGTGTTGCTGAAATTTTACCGGGCAACGCCTGAAAGCTTCAACAGCGTTCTTTTTCAAACCAGCGGCAGTGACGATTTTATAGCGGCCTGTCAGGCTTTACCGGGTTGGAACCCCACGGCTTCTTATCAATCGGAAGAAGAAATATTTTCCGCCCTGCAGCTGCCGGCTATTGCCCCACCCTTACGGGAAAAAGCAACCGCGTTGTATAACCAGGCTACATTGATACAACCCGGCGATATCCGGGGCATCATTCACAGCCACAGCCAATGGAGCGATGGGGTGCATACGGTGGAAGATATGGCCAAAGCCTGTATAGATCAGGGGTATGAATACCTGGTGATCAGCGATCACAGTAAAAGCGCCGCCTACGCCAATGGGTTAACAGAGGAACGCATTCGCGAACAACACCGGTATGTAGATGAGCTGAATGAAAAATTCAAGCCTTTCAAAATATTCAAAAGTATTGAGTGTGATATTTTAGGCGACGGCGCACTGGATTACTCCAACAATGTGCTCTCCACCTTCGACCTGGTGATTGCTTCGGTGCATTCCAATTTAAAAATGACGGAGGATAAAGCCATGATGCGGTTGCTGAACGCCATCCGTAACCCCTACACCACCATTCTGGGTCATATGACGGGCCGCTTATTGCTCAGCCGTCCCGGTTATCCTGTAGATCATGTAACCATCATCGATGCCTGTGTTGAGAACCATGTGGTGATTGAGTTAAATGCGCACCCCCGCCGTTTGGATATTGACTGGCGCTGGATTGATTATGCCATCGAAAAAGGCGTATTGATCTCTGTTGATCCCGATGCGCACTCTATTGACGGCTACGATTGCCGTTACGGGGTACTGGCCGCGCAGAAGGGTGGATTGACGAAACAGCAAAATCTCAGTAGTTATAGTTTACAGCAATTTGAAGATTATTTAGCTAATAGGAAGAAGCTAAGAGGGATATAAGTTGCGGTTATTAGGTTATTTAGGGTGGGTCGCTCTTTGAGAGTGACCCACCCTTTTTTAATTCGCTCTTAATAACGGGATCTTCACATAGAACGTAGTGCCCGCTCCTTCTTTTGTAACAAACCAGATCTCTCCCTTAGCCTGCTCCACAATACCCTTACTCATAGCCAGGCCGAGACCTGTGCCGGAGGTTTTGGTAGTAAAGTTGGGCGTGAAGATGCGCGATTGCGTTTGTTCCGGAATGCCTTCGCCATTATCTGTTACGCTTACGGTAATATACTCGCCATTCAAATGTTCGTTCATTCTAATAACCCGGTCATCGCGGCTGGCACAGGCTTCTACGGCGTTCTGCAGCAGGTTGGTGAACAAGCGGTTCAACTGCGTACGGTCGGCAAAGAGCAATACGCGTTGCCCAACCGGCGTCCATTTAAAGTCGAGGTTACCACCGGTATTATATAAAGATGCCAATGATTGCAACATTTCGTGCAGATCAAATACTTCGTTTTTCGGGTTACCGATATTCGCAAACTGTGAGAAGTCGGAGGCGATCTTCGACAGGTGATCGATCTGCTCTACCAGGGTTTTGGCCACATTGGTCGTGAGCACTTTTACATCCGTTTGATTATCGGCTATGGCTTTTTGCAAATACTGAATGCTCAGCTTCATAGGCGTAAGCGGGTTCTTGATCTCATGCGCTACCTGCCGGGCCATTTGTCGCCAGGCGCCCTCCCGCTCGCTTTTGGCAAGGGCTTCGGCACTATCTTCCAGCTTGGTCACCATCTTGTTGTACTCCCGCACCAACACGCCTATTTCATCGTCCCGTTTCCATGTAATGTATTCGTTCTCTTTACCCAGGTTCACTTCGCGCATCTTCTGGCTGATGATGGTAAACGATTGGGTTATGCGGTTCGTGATCAACAACGCAATACCACCTGCTACCAGGAAGATAAATGCAATCAGGTTGATAACCGTAACCACGAAGTTGGAGATCTCCTGCTTCAACTCCGTCTGGCTGCTGTAGGATGGAATATTTAAAAAAGCTACGGCATGCCCCCGTTTATTGCGAACGGGGGAATAAATGCTCAGGTAATCGAGCTTGCCCACCTGTTCATTCGTCACGGTCTGGATCTGTTCCAAATGATACAGCCGGTAATAAGCCAGCGGATTCATTTTGGTACTCAGCACCCCGCTTGAATAAATGTTCATATCCTGGTTGCTGGTAACCCGCAGCCCGCCCACGGTATCATACAGGTTCACATCCATGCCATGCACTTCTGACATTTCCCGGATCAACTGTTCCATCCCTTCACTGAACACCGGTTCATAAAACAACGAATCGTCCATGGGGTGTTGCCTGTTAATACTCGTTTGAACCTGGTTCACCATGATCTGCATGGCCCGGGTTAGACGGTCCTGGTTATTTCGCTGGTAACGATTTATAAAGAACAGGATGGTAGCCACCCCAATTACACAAAACGAGAGTAAGCTCACCATCAAAATGGTGCTGTGGATCTGCGACCGGATGCTTAACTGCATGGTCTGGCGCAATGCCGACCAATGGAACCGGCTGCGAATGATGAGCGAGCTGAACTGGTAAAATGCCAGCAGGAACAAAAAGGTGCTGAACAGGTAAGCGAACAAGGTGATTGCCTCGATGAATGTATTGCTTTTACGCGCAATGATCACCACTTTATCCGACGATGGCCGGTACCACAATTCTTCATAAGAATTATTGCGAAGGCGGGTAAACTCTTCCTGAGGGATGAGCGAATTGGCCAAATGGGTTGGAAAGGCGTAATCATTGTAATTCGAGATCAAATTCCGGTTACTGTCGTAAATGGCGTAGGCCCACACCGAAGAATATTGCTCGGGCAACAACGGGTTGTTTGACCTGAACAATTCGGGTGTTAACGCTTCGTACTTATACCGGCGGGGATCGGCCAGTACAAACAGCGTCCCCAGTTTTGTTGTATCGCGATATGCTTCGCGCCGGTAGATGTAAGCGAACTTATCGAACGACTGTTCAAAGAAACGCATGCCCGGGATAGCCGTTTTCTTACCGGCTATGGAAAAGATCGTATTGAGGGTGTCAAACGATGCCTGTTCATCATTGAACAAAGGCGCATCGGCTGAGTCGAACGTAAATAATCGAAGATTATAGCGGGTGTTTACATCGCTGTTCTTTTGTATGATGCTGTCTTTAAGAAATGCATTGGATTGCGGCTTGCTGAACCGGTTCATATTCTGCACTACAAAATTACTATCGAGGTACGCCAGCGTAAAGCTCAGCATGTGCTCACTCATAGGGTCTGACTGTAAAGCCAGTTTTTCTGCAAACCGTTTGCGGGTTTCCAACTCAATTTTGCCGTTCTCAAAGATAATAACCGCCGACATAGAGCCGGAAAACACGAACAACCAGAACAAGACTTCCGATACATTCAACCTGAAGTTCAAGCCCGCAAAAATGCGTTGCTGCATCAGCCACATAAACACCATCAGCCAGGGCAACACATACAAACACAACTCTACAATGCTGTTGTTGGTAGTGAAGGTGAGTATCATTAACCCGATGGCACCCACAATGATGAACATAAAGTAATTGCGGTCGCCTACCATTTTTCCTGCCACCGTTAACAAGATCTGTGACATGAAAAAATAGCTGAGGGCCAGCGTAGCCAGTACTATAAATCCAATAAAGCTATATGGTGTAGCAATTAAACTGAAGAAGTTGGTAACGTTAAAAGAGATCTTGGCATCTGACACCATGGTTTGCAAAATGGCGGCAAACATAAAGGTCACAATCACCAGGGCGCTTACCGAGGCGATCAATGCCGCCCAGTTCTTCCACGACTCGCGGTATGGCCGGATAGATGAGATATTAATACGCCGGTTAATGAAGGTGATCACCCAGCACAACAACAGGGCATTGATCAACAGATCGCCCAGTGAACTTAATATAAAGCTGGATCCATAAATAGCCGGATCGAACAATTCGAACTGGCGCAAGGCCAGAATATTGGGAAAGCCATATACGATCAACCGCATGGCCAGCACGACCCCGGTAAGCAGGCTTATGCCATACCAGATGCCATAGCTACGGCTAACAATATCTGCTACCTGGTGCAGAAAGAGGAATAACAGGAAGAACCCAAGTATGGTGGTTAAGATAACCCAGATATTGTGCGGTTTGCCATACAGCGTGTTTTGCTGCAAATAGAACAACACCTCGCCTGACAAATTTTTTACCGGGAAATCGGTGACGGTATTGGAAATGTCAACCTGCCGGGTAGCGCCCTTGAGATCGACAAATTCTTTTTGCAGGTTTTCCGTTTCCACATTGTATTGCCACTTTCGCATTACGGGTATCAATGCTTCGGCAATGAGGCGACGGTCGTTTCGCAGGTACAGGATGCGGGCAGTATGTACATACACCCCATTCGAAAGCCGTTCCATGCGGCTGCTCATGCTGTCTTCCGATAAATGTTTTACCGGTTGGATCTGTTGTGTATTCCAGAAAAGAAGAGCGGGCGGTACATCAAATTCGGTTTCATCATAAATATATAAACCATACCCCTTCTTATTATCGAGCAGTTTTTGCAGCGTGGCTTCGGTATAGGTTTGATCGACCAGCTGACCCATTATAGTGGTATCAGTAGTGAGTTGTTGAAAATCCTTTTCCTTTTCCTGGATCCGGTTTTGAATTAACCGGGCAAAATACCGGGGCGAAGTAACATCGGTCACATACCTGTTCAAAATATAGGCAAGCGTAAACAGGCCTATGGCAGCTAATAGTGTATAGGTATACCTGTTAAATAGTTTTTGCTGCAAATGATTCAAGTATCGGGGTTTTGTTTTTTGATCGCATTCCAGATGGCATCCATTTCAGTCAGGGTCATATCGGTCAGAGGTTTCCCCTGTTGCAAGGCCAGCTGTTCCATGCGGGTAAACCGCGAAATAAACTTTTTATTGGTTCTTTCCAGTGCGTTCTCCGCATCTATCTGCAAAAATCGTGCGTAATTGATGAGGGAGAAAAGCAGGTCGCCAAACTCCTCCTCTATTTTTTCGGGTTCATTGGCGGCCACGGCTTCGTGCAGTTCGTTGGTTTCTTCTGTTACTTTATCCCAAACCTGCTCCCGGTTATCCCATTCAAACCCAACCTGGCGAGCTTTCTCCTGCAGGCGGGTTGCCTTTACCACGGCAGGCAGGGAAACGGGCACACCGGCCAACACCGATTTCTTGCCTTCTTTTAACTTCAGCTTTTCCCAGTTCTGTTTTACTTCTTCTTCGTCTTTTACCTGTACATCGCCATAAATATGCGGGTGACGGTGAATCAGTTTTTCGCAAACGCCATGAATGGCCTCTTCGAGGGTAAATTGTTGTTGCTCAGCGCCAATTTTTGCATAGAATACCAAATGCAGCATCAGATCGCCCAACTCTTCCTTAATGCCCTTCCAGTCCTTATCGGTGATGGCATCGGCCAGTTCGTACATCTCTTCAATGGTCAATGGCCGTAGCGTTTGAATAGTTTGTTTTTTATCCCAGGGACATTTCTCCCGCAAATCGTCCATAATACCTACCAGGCGCATGAATGCATCCGCCACCGCTTGTTGTTGTTGTGCCATATATCACCAAAATTGTTAAAATTTAAACACTGTAAATAAAAAGAAGGCCAGGAACAGGATAATGATTGACAGGAAGGCCCATGTATTCAGAATAAAAAACTTGAGCAGTGTTTTGCCCCGGCCCTGCCCATAAAACTTTCGCATGGCTTTGTAGGCATACCATACTCCGTATAACAATACAGCCGCCTCTATCCAACCTATCCAATCCCAGTTCAATGACTCGCGTAATTCAACTATACCAAAGTACACCAATAAGTTAATGAAGGTAAAGATATACAGATATATCAAAAATATGGCGTGTGTCACATACAGGAACTGTTTGCGGCGATAGTATAATAATTTCAGGTAAAAGGCATACAGCGGTAACGATACGAATAAGAGGTAAGGAAAGGTATGGATGAATTTCTCCAGCAGTTCTTTCCACATAGCCCGTTGGTCGCCTTTGTACCGGGCATCCAATTCAATTTCGCGGTGTTTGGCCCGGCGCTCTATCCAGTTATCCTGTTCCTCTTTGGGCAGCGCTTTCTGGATGGAATCATACTCCTGAATAGAAGCGTACTCCCTTTTTGGATTGACCAGGTTGAAATTATAGTTCTTCTTCCTGATCTTTTTTGTGTAGAGGGCAGTTGTATCGGATCTCTTTTCTTTTTCTGCTATTCGCATATAGGGCGTAGCCAGATCAAGGGCTTTCAAAACAGCTGCAGAGTCTGCTGCATCCTTTGCATTTGCCAGCGCCCTGGTTTTAACAGAATCGGGCAACGCTACTATTAAATCGTTCTTTTTATCTTCAAATGATCCTTCCAAATCATGGAAATGGAATATAGAATATAAAAAGAGGAAGAATAATGCGGAAGAAAAAACATACATCCTGATGGGGTGCAGGTAACGGGCCCGCCGGCCTTCAATATATTCTTTTGGTAAAAATCCCGGGCGGGTAATCAGGTACCTGGTAGTGCTAAAAAACTTACCGTCAAAATGGGTAATGTCGTAAAAAAAGTGACTTATCAGGCTCCAGACAGTTTCTTTTGGCTCAATATTTTCCTGTCCACAAACATGACAATACCTTCCATGGAGTTCAGCATTACAATTCAGGCAAATTTTCTCGTGACGTTCTTTACTATGTGACAAAGGGGAAATTTTATCTAAAAATAAGGAAACAGGTTATTTTACAGAAAAATTCACAGTTCCGTTGTATTATTGGACCAAATTATTCGTTACTAAAGCGCAAAAAATTAAGCTGTTTATAATATGATCAGAATTTTTGGGTTATCACTTCTTATTAGTTTTATTGCTCATACAGCGTATAGCCAACACTATTACAACGACCTGGTAATGACCAATGAGATTGTCAAAAAAAGAGCGGTATTCCAGGCTAACAAAGTAAGATCGGTAAAAATGACCAGTTTCGATGGCAATAACCAGCCTATTGAAGGTTTTGGCGGCACCCAGGCAGTTTCTGCCACGGCCATTACTACCGAAACCTCTACCAGCCTGAGTGGAAAAGACGAGATCACGCATTATTTTAACGAGAAGGGACAGGTGACCCAAAGCATCGATACTACCGATGGCAACAAGGTGATCATTCAATACACCTACGACGCCAACAATCTTATTACCGGAATTATCAATATGTCGTTTTCGCCCGGCGGTTATTCCACCCGGGAACAACACCTTTGGTTTTATAAAGACGGGAAACCAGAGAGGATGCTGAAAATAAAGAGCAGTTCAGATACAACGGTGGTAACCTTTAAGCTCGATGAAAAAGGGAACGTGGGTGAAGAAAGAAGCGTTCATGCAGGCACTGAACAACCCGCGGTGTATTATTATTACGATGACAAAAACCGGTTAACCGATGTGGTAAGATATAATAACCGCCTTAAAAAATTGTTACCTGATTACATTTTTGAATACAATGAAGCAGGTAATGTCAGCATGATGCTGGTAACTACTTCCGGCGGGGCCGATTACCAGAAATGGCTTTATAAATACGATGATAAAGGGCTGAAGCAACGGGATGAATGTTATGCGAAGAATAAGATGCTTATTGGGAAGATAGAGTATAGTTATCAGTAAGTCGTGAATCGGCAATCGTGAATGGCTCGCGACTTTTGAGATTAATGAACGACCTTGCGGCGCCCGAAATTATTGCCGATTGCCGATTGCCGATTGCCGATTGCCGATTGCCGATTGCCGATTGCCGATTGCCGATTGCCGATTGCCGGATCACGGCTCCCCTTTAGGAGGCTGGGTTTACCAAATTTCGATAGTGACTTCCATTTCGCGATCGCCACTCACCTTAATGACCAGTTTGCTGGCAATAAAGCTTTTGCCTTTATATTCGGGCGATGCGGAGTAACGTAAATTATGACCGGCTGCCAGGAGTTCTTCGATCATTCCATCAATGCGCGATTTCCCCTCCAACACAAATTCAGGCACATAAATGATATTCAGCGCCACATCTTCCCCTCCCCAGTCCAATGGCATTAAATGGAGTTTTACCAGTTCTTTTTGGGCACATAAGGCTTGCGCTTTTTCCTGGCTGTCGATATGTGAATAGTCGGGCTGCATATTCCCGAAAATATGCATTATTTATTACCGCGAGACAATAACATACTGGCCACATACGCCACCAGTACACAGATGAATACCGCTGCTGCAGGGTACAGGAAAAAGTTGATGATGCTGGCTGCCTGAATAAAATACAGGCAGATAGCGCTCACCACAAACCCTATAAAAATTCCTTTGCTGTTGATGCGCGGGAAAAAGATTCCCGCTACAAACATCCCCGCCAGGCAACCGCCAAACAAACCGATTATTTTTATGTACTGGTCCCAGATGGAGGCATTGCGCAGGTACACCATATAAATAGCGATCAGGCAACCAACCGCACCCAGTAGCACGGTTACCCACCGGGCAAAAGCAAAACGCTGTCTGTCAGTACTGGCGGGTTTGGCGCTTTGATAAAAGTCGGTAGTGATTACCGTGGCAATGGAGTTCATACTGCTGCTGATGGTTGACATGGTAGCCGCAAACAAACCGGCAATAACCAACCCGGCTAAACCTGTTGGCAACTGGTTGCTGATATACCAGGGAAACACATCATCGGTACGGCCATGCGGGTTCAATGAAGCAGGATGATGCCGGTAATACACCCACAATGCGGTTCCAACACTAAAGAAAATAAGCGAGGCCGGAATTACTAAGATGGCATTGGTATAAATTGATTTCTTTGCTTCTTTTTCGGTGGAGGTGGTGAGGTAACGCTGCACCACCACCTGGTCGCTTGAATAGGTGACCAGCTGGGTTAAGAACCCGCCTACAAACACTACCCATAATACAGGTTCGGTGATCGTCCAGTCGGTGATCGCCAGCCGGAATTTATCGTGGTCCATAGCTTCGGTGAACAATTGTCCGAAACCGCCATGTAATGAACCGGCAATAAAGAACAGGGTTGCCAATGCACCGCCGAGTAATACGCCCACCTGCATCACTTCTGTCCAAACCACCGCTTCAATACCGCCTGATACGCTGTACGCCGTGGTAATTAAACTGGTACCAATGATACAGATAAAGATGTTGATGCCGGTAACGGCGCTTAATACCAACGCTGGCAGATAGATCACAATACCGAGGCGGCTTACCTGGAACAAGACAAACGTTAAACTACCCAGCCATTTTACGGGCCGGTTGAACCGGATGTTCAGGTATTCGTATACACTGGTGAGTTTTAGTTTGCGGAAGTATGGTAAATAGAAATACACGACTATGGGCGCCACTACTACGATCATTACATTGTTCAACAAGTATACCCAATCGGTAGCATAGGCTTTGGCAGGAATGGCAATAAAAGTGAGGGCGCTTAGTTTGGAGCCAAAGATGCTTAACCCTGCTGCCCACCAGGGAATTTTTCCACCGCCCAAAAAGAAACCGCTGGTGGTACGTTGCATATTGCGCGATACAATAACGCTGATAGCGATCACCAGCAAAAAATAAATGCCAACAATGGTCCAGTCGAAAATACGGAAGCCTCCAGGTGGTTGTATGGGTGTGGCCATTAACACCCGGTTGGTACGCGTGCCGGGGCGCACTTCACCGCCTGGCAGCACCAGGTTACCATTCCAGACAACTGCTGGTGTGGTAACCGGCGCCCAGGTACTGTTAAGGGGGTTGCTCTCAGCATCTGCTTTATGATCGGTAAAAATATTTCCTATGGTGCTCCATGTATCGGTTATAGAATTATACATCCATACCTCGGTCGAAAAGCCGGGATGTTTTTGTTGCAGCGTCGCGTTCTGGTCAAAATATTTTCCATTATCGCCACCAAACACCAGCAAATGGGTTTGACCGGTAGTAAATGCAGGCGATGGGGCTGCGGCTACTGATTGCGGCAGATCGGCTATGCGACTCCAGCCTTTGCCGGGAATATATTTGTAAGCATCTTTTAAAAAGGTACGATGCACGGTGCTGTCACCTGGTTGTTTGGTGAGGGTAGCGCCGCTTAATAAGTAGAAAGCGCCTTCCTGCGTAGCGGCTACTGCCAGCATTCTTCCCGGACCGGGCCAGGGTGTTTCTGTTTTCCATGCCCGTTGTGCGGCAGGTTGCGCCAGGTCGAGCACCCAAAAATTTGTGGAGGCTTGTGTGGCCGTGGGTGTGGTAGTACCTCCGGCAATGTACAGTGTAGAACCTATTACAACCCCACAGGCGTTGGCAATGGGTGTTGGTAAGGCAGGCAGGTTCTCCCTTTCAATAGCGCCATTTTTATAACGCAGTAGCAGCACTTCGTTGTAATGCTTTGTGGCATCGCTACCACCGGCGACAATTACGCCATCCTGCCAGGTTATCGAAATCCCATATGCAAGCGGATGCGGCAGTTTGCCCACTTCTTTCCATTGGCCATTGGGTTGTTCCAATGCAAAGATCTTATCGTACCAGGTTTTGGTAGCGCCATTCCAGGGTGTGCCGCCTGCTCCAAAATTAGATCCTCCTGCTACCAGCAGCGCCCCGTTTGATACGCCGGCAAATGAACCGGCAAAACCAACGGAGGAAGGAATGGCTGGTAATTGCGTCCATTGCAGGTAGGGCTTGGGGGAATCCTCAGCCCTGCTGTTGAGGGCAAAGAAGAGAAGGAATATGTAGAGGAAATATTTTTTCATTTAGCATTCGTTATCGTGAATGGTCAATGGTGAATGGTGAATGGTGAATGGTGAATAGCTCGCGAATGTTTG
>NZ_JBJMLX010000343.1:0-4274 GCF_045805085.1 Niastella sp. | reverse complement strand
TAGAATATAAGGTTTCTGCCCGTTAACAAAAAAGGTGTTTTTCACCTTTTATTTAACTGATTTAAGTTATTTCTTTGTAACGCTTTCGATCTAACAACACCTTCTTACAGCCTCAATCAATTGCATACCCGAAAGGGATCGCTGTTACAAGCCTGCATAGCATTTATTTATGGCGCCAAGTATTTAATTCTTTCGCAAGAGAGAACTGCCTTTTATTGCATAACCACATAAAGTTAAACCAATGGAAAAATCTTCAAAAGTTCAGCAATCCAGTCAAAAAATTGCATCAACCGCTTCGGGATTTCAATTCAGAACGCCTGCCGGTATTCAGGACTTTACCGATGATCCCATCAAGCAAAAAGCAATGAATAATTTATGGAGTAACAACCTGGATGGATTCATTCAACAGGGTATGTTAAATAATCCGTGGAACGCTACCAACACTCCTCCTACTACCAATTACTATAACCCGATCGACAACAACCCGCCGTCGAACGCAGCCAATATTAAATGGGGCGCCTATCCGGGCAGACTGGCTTATAATTTTCCCAATGCCACACAGGACCAGTTAAATCAAATGGCCGATACCGGACAAATATCCGGTCAGATATCAAATAGTCCCTGCACTACAGATGGACAACAGGTAGCCTATTTCCCCTATGGTCCCCGGGGCTGGCAGGATGAATATTGTGAATGGGCAATTACCCGTAATACGGCCGGAAAGATCACCCGCATAGATTTTACCTGTGAGAACCCCGAATACTGGAATTCCCTGTGGCTGATCGACCCTAATAAAGTGCTGGAACTCTATCAAACCATATTAGATAAACCACAGATCACCCTGGCAGATCTGTCGGTACCGGGAATTACCAATCCATTGACGAACCAACCAGTATATAACCCTTTGAACAAGTGGAACGCAGGAACCGTATCAGATGCAACAAAAGGCGGCGCCATACATTTGACCAGTACCCCTAACACGCTGCAAACAGAAATAGGCCTGGCTACCTCCTCCACCATTCAACGCTTTAACCCGCCACCTGCTAATAACACCATGTGGCCATCATCCCAGTTCAATAACCTGATCTGTGTGGGCCAGTATGGGCAACGGTTCCGTAACAGCGACCCTAACATCGGTGGCAATGTAAATAATTTTGTAACCCAGGGCATGATGCTGACCCTGGCGGACCCGCCCGGATTGTATATTCAAATGCCCGACTTTTCGAATTTCAAAACACCGGATGGAACCGATGCGTCTGCCTTCTGGACAATTAAGAGAGGCAGCAAAACATTGAACGACCAGAATGGCAATCCCCTGCCCGGCAATTTTATACTGCATGCTGTGTATGAAGTGCCGGCCAGTAAAGGATATACAGTAAGTGACATTACTATTTCCGGTGAGAACATCAACTGGGGGTCACAGATAGCGGCTACTTTTAAAATGCAGATCGTGGCCAGCGCCTATGCAGGTAAGATGCCGAATGGGTACGATCCGGTAGGCACTCCTACCCCTGCGAATACATTTGCGCAGCCACTCCAGCTTTTCTACCAGGATTATTTCGACACGCTGTATAATACAAACGTTCCCAACCCGGTGAACCACCCCATCCCATTATTAAGTAACAGTACATATGTTCCGGCAGTTATAAATATTGGAAGTGTTGCCATGAAAATGGTAGTGGTAGCAGGAACCTGTACCGCCAAACAGGGCCAGCCAGCCACTTACCCGGCAGTAACATTCGACGATCCTGCTATTACTGCAACCGTAACAGCAGTAAAAGAAAATGTCACCTATGCTATTCCTGGTAATAGTCAGCCAAGCACCAATACGGCCTTATACATTACTGTTAAAACAGGCGCCAGTGCAAAACCCGGTCAACATGGCGTATTTGTTACCAATGTTGGTCAATCAACACAGCCTGCCATGCCTGCATTGTTCCTGGTATCGCCGGTTACAGTACAGGCTGATATCGCCTGGCAAAATACCGGGGTAATACTCACCGCAAACAATAAGGCCGCCATAAAATATTCGTCGGGTTTATGGACCGCCAATCCGCAGGACAATGGCGGACAGTTATACAATGCAGCGGGCAACCCAACCTTTATTGCAGCCAAACCGGGTTATACCATGCCGGGACAAAACGAAGGCGCGCTTATTGGTAAAGTAGGCAGTACTGTTTTCCTGGTTGGTATGGGCGCCACCATTCCCACAGGATTAACCGGAGAAATACAATTATGCATCAATGATGACCTCAATGGCCAATATGGCGCCGGATTAACTGATAATATCGGGTCTATCAGTGTAACAATAGACGTACAATAAGTTTTCCAGGTTTCCTCAAAGCTAATACACAAGAGGCGCATACTTACCATATGTGCCTCTTTCCTGATTACTATTACCTCATTTACATACCATGAAAAAGATCAACACCATTGCCATCCTTATTATTTGTATTACTGTTTTTGTACTGGGTCAGGTTTTAATTGCCGATAGCAGGAATGTTTCAGTAAAACCGCTGGCAACTACCTGTAACTGTTACTCCCAATCTCCTTTGTACAATATTGTAATTGCATTCAACAACCAGGTGCCCGCCGATCTGGCTGCATTCAATAATCAATCGCAGGTAGATTGTTTTGCCTGGCAGGAATTTATTGCATTGAACTGGCCGGTTAACCCGAACGGTTATTTTGGCGATCCCGGTGACTATTCACTCGTTACCTGGGAAACCTATATGCCCAAAAATGTATTGTTTCAACCAGGCGGCGTACCGCCACCTAAATGGGGCACCCTTGTTTCGCCCCAATACGCCGCCAAATTCAAATCACAAAGGTTATTGATGAAACCTACCCAAACCAAGTTATTAACATACACCAGGAAGTTTGCCGAAGGAGATAGTATTGGCGGTTTAGACCCGGATCAGGCAGCACCCTTTGGCAAACCCAGCTGGCTGGGCGCCCAAAACAAAACAAATGTGTGGTATGAGATCATGCTAAATAAAGACTATTATGACTTTGTAACCAGGACTGGTTTTTACAATGCCATCACCCAGCATGATTCTGTAAAAAATGGCATTCCGCTTAATTTTCCTGCCGGGGTATACAATGGGCCGGTTGGTGCTATAGAATTAAAAGCGGCCTGGATGGAAGTAGATAATATCAAGTCGCCCAAATGGCAGCGATATAAATTATCCAAAGCAGTGGTATATGATTCCACCACGCAAAAATTAAGGGAAACCATGGTAGCCCTGGTTGGATTACATATCCTGCATAAAACGCAAAACCAGCCAACCTGGGTGTGGGCCACCTTTGAACAAACAGATAATGTACCAAACATCGACGGTGAAGCACCTCCGCCTTTTGGTTATAATTTTTATAATAGTAATTGTACAACGCAACAGGTTCCCTTATCTGGCGGCGGCACTGCAACAGTGATCTGTACTGCCAATACTGCGCCACCCTATTACTTATCACAGGCGGGCGCCGTACCCATACAGGTTACCCGCACTAATAAGATAGATACCGAAGATGCCGTGCCCATCAATGACAGCATGCAAAATAATATCCGGAAATTTTATTCCAGATCGGTCTTTCAATACTATCAGCTGGTAGATGTAATTTGGTCGCAACAACTGCAACCAGATGCCACCAAGCCAATACAACGGCCATTTCCGTTAAACACCTCGGCCATGCAAAGCGGTGTTGTTATTGTGGCTAATACAACGTTGGAAAGTTATGTACAAAACTCCAATACCTGTTTTAGCTGCCATAAGTTCAGCAGCATAGCGCCGTATGCGAACGACACCGTCAACAATAACATATTCGGTGATTTCAGTTTCGCTATTTCGTCGGCTAAGTATGCGAATACAAATTCAAAGAAGAAAAAATAAAGCGGTTGTTCGCCAACAAAAAAGCCATCCGCCCGGGCGGATGGCTTTTTTGTTATCAGTTTTATCAATTTTATTCAAATGAAATGGTTCCTTTACCATCGATATTGGTTCTGCTATCAAATGCAAAATCCACATAGAAGGCATCGCCTTTCTTTCCTTTAACTGTTTGACGTACGCGACCATATTCTTTTCCTTGAGGCGAGAATACTTTTATAGTAACAAAAACCGGCGAAGTGGAGTAAAATACAGATTGTTTTAGCAATTTTCAACCCGCCTCGTCATATTACAAATCAGGAACGAACTAACAAATTACTATCCAAACATGATCTTCACCGTTTGATAGAACAGCCTGCTTTGGAGGTGTTGGGCTTGTTCCGTAAAGCCCTG
>NZ_JBJMLX010000342.1:0-28194 GCF_045805085.1 Niastella sp. | reverse complement strand
GGATGGTGAGTTCTTTAGGTTTGTAAGTTATTAAGTTTGTTAGTTATTAGAGTTAGGAGATTCGGGGGCCGCGCCGAGGCTTTCTGCTTTCTGCCTTCTGCCCTCTGCCTTCTGCCGTTTCACGATTCACGATTGCCGACTGCCGACTAAAAATCAGAAGCATGAGAGATCTCAAATGGAAGACAATAAAATCTGAGTATTTATTTAAGGATTTGTGGTTCACAGTGCGCAAGGATACCTGTGAAAGACCCGATGGAAAACTGATTACGCCGTATTATGTGTATGAATTTCCTACCTGGGTAACGGCCGTAGCACTTACTGAAGATGGAAAGATCATCCTGGAAAGACAATACCGGCAAGGGCTGGGAGAGACCCACCTTGAAATTCCAGGTGGCTGTGTAGATGATACTGACAAAAATTATGAAGAAGCCATTGCCCGCGAACTGCTGGAAGAAACCGGTTATTCATTCACCCATTACGAATACCTGGGTAAAACCAGCGCCAACCCTTCTACCAACAACAACTGGATGCACATGTACCTGGCAACCGGTGGTAAAAAAGTAAAAGAGCAGGAGTTTGATGACAATGAAGACATCGAGATCCACCTGGTATCGATGGATGAATTAAAACAACTCCTCCGGGATAACCAGATCATTCAAAGTATGCATGTGACTGCTATCATGTATGCTTTGGCTAAGTTAGGTGAGTTGAAATTTTAAAGTATAGAAGTAGGAAGTATGAAATTTTGATATAAGACAAGGGCCAAAGCTGTTCAAAACAACTTTGGCCCTTTTTATTTGTATTCCTGGTTAACTCGTCAACTAGTTAACTGGTCAACTTTTTCCCTCATATTTCGACTTCTCCAACTACAAACACACTCCCACATACCAATATCATATCTTTCTTTTCCGCCCGGTGCATAGCTTCCTTTAAAGCAGTATTTACATCACCATACGCATGGCCGTTCAGACCAACAGCATGTGCCCTGGCAGCCAGTTCGTTTTCGGGTAATGCACGCGGTATTTGTGCACGGGTAAAATAATAGGTCGCCTCCCTGGGTAATAAAGTCAACACTTTTTCAATTTCCTTATCCTTCACCAATCCGATCACAATATGTAAGTGCTGGTAATCGCTGAGTTCAATTTGTGCGGTGATCTGTTTAATACCATCTTCATTATGTCCCACATCGAGCACCACTACGGGATTGGCATGGATCACTTCCCACCGGCCATGTAAACCGGTCAGCTTTTTTACCTGGCGCAATGCCTGTTGAATATGTTCTTCCGTTATTTTATACCCTGCCTTTTGTAAATGATAAATTACTTCCAGCACGGTAATGCAGTTCTTGGTTTGATAATACCCCGGCAGATCGAGCTGATACGTATTACGTACATCGGTGCCGGAGGTGGCAACCTGCAGCATCAGTTGATGATGTTCATATTTCCATTCGGCCACATAGCGCTGGGTATCTGCAAAAAACAGGGGGGCATTCTTTTCGCTGGCCACCTGTTCAAAAACGGCTTTCGATTCTTCACTCCTTTCACCAATTATTACCGGTATCCCTGATTTAATAATCCCTGCTTTTTCATAGGCAATAGCGTGCAGCGTATCGCCCAGCAGGTTCATATGGTCCCAGCCAATATTGGTAATAACAGAGATCTCGGGGATAACTATATTGGTGGAATCGAGCCGCCCGCCGAGTCCGGTTTCGATCACGGCGATCTCTACACCCTCCCGAACAAAATATTCGAAAGCCATGGCCACAGTGATCTCAAAGAAGGAGGGTTCTATTTCATCGATCACAGGTTGAATACGCTTTACAAAATCAACCACAAAATCCTTGTCGATCATTTCGCCATTTACGCGGAACCGTTCCCTGAAATCGCGCAGGTGCGGGGAAGTATACAAACCGGTTTTGTAACCGGCTGTTTGCAGCACTGCCGCCAGCATATGACTGGTAGACCCCTTGCCATTGGTGCCGGCAATATGAATGGATTTGAATTTTGTTTGCGGGTTACCCAGATATTCACAAAGCCGAAGGGTATTGGTAAGGTCCTTTTTATAGGCGGCTGCGCCTATGCGGCTGAACATTGGCAGCCGGGTAAACAAATAGTTCGTCGCTTGCTCGTAGTTCATCGGTATAATTAGGCCGACAAAGCTAAAAGAAAAGTCCGAAAGAAATTAATAGTACATTTCTTTCGGACTTCGTATATAAAGGATTAGTAAGTACTTCGACTCCGCTCAGGATTATTATCCCCGAACTTTAAACTTAACCAGTACGGTGCCGGTTTGCTCATCGGGGCCATTGGGATTGGCGTTCAGTTTCGACCGGCGAACCAGGTCGACGGCCTTTTCTTTATAAAAACTTTCAGCAGAAGTAGACCCTCTTGGCTGATAGCTGGCACTGATCACATCCCCGCTCTGGTTCACCCTGATGTCCACTGCAATGGTTGCATCTTCATTAAACTCATCTGAGTAAGAAGGCATCCGGGTAAAAGTACGGCCCGATAAACCGCTTTTAATAGCGATCCCGGAACCACGGCCACCTCCTTTGTAATTCTTTGAATCGGGGTTGCCACCGGGTTGCCCCTGATCGCCCCGGCCACCGGCAATGCCTTCACTGCCGCCTTTTTTATAAGAGGCAGCCTCATTACCACCGGTACCACTGCCGTTTACCCCTTTAAACACCGCTTTGGGGTGGGGAACCGGGGGCGTCGGCGTTTCAACCGGCTGTGGATGTTTCACCGGTTTGCTTTTCACCACTTCCTTTTCAGGCACTTTGGTAGCTTCCGGTTTCGTAACCACCGGCTTTTTTATTTCCGGCGCTTCTGCGTCCTTATCGTCGGTCTCAATATCTTTTACGTCTTCTTTGGCTGGCTCAGCCCTGGGTGGCACATAGGCTTCCTGCTGACTGGCAGGCGCCGGTGAACCGGGCTCAAAGGGCTGATCGTTACCCATACCTATATCACTGTTTCCCAGGTTCACTTCAAGCCCTTCTTCAACAGGAGGTTCAGGTAATGGCGGCATGCCCCATTTTACAAAAAAGAAAATACACAGCATAAGGCCTACCACCAATGCGGTGTAGCTGCCAGCCTGAATATTTTTCTTTGATTCAGATTCCTGTATGTGTGTGGGTGTCATGTTCATAAATTGGTGATACTAAGTTAAGTTGAAAAGTTGACAGGTTAACAAGTTAACAGGTTGAAAAAGTTAAAAATTCAAAAGCGTTTAATCAATATAACCAGTGCACTTTAAAATTTTAACAGTCCTTTTTAATTCAATAAAAATGTGCCAGACTTTGAGAAGTGGTGCACCTAACTATTATAACTTGTTAACTCGTCAACTTGTTAACTGGTCAACTTATTTAACCCATACGTCGTAGGCAAACCGAATAATGGTAGCGCATACAACGATCAAAAAGAAGATCCTGATAAACGCATTGCCTTTTAAAATAGCCAGTCGGGCGCCAACCCATCCACCCAGGGCATTACAGGCGGCCATTGGTAAGGCAATGGCAAAAATGATCTTGCCGCTCAGTATAAAAAAGGTAATTGAACCCAGGTTAGTGGCCAGGTTTACAAACTTGGCGTGTGCACTTGCTTTTAAAAAATCAAAACCCAGCAGACCGATAAATGCCAGGATCAAAAAACTGCCTGCACCGGGCCCGATAAAACCATCATAAAACCCGATAATCAAACTGATGAGCAGGGAATAGATCACCTGTTGTTTAAAGGTATGGTCCTTTTCAAGATGATCGCCAAACTTTTTATTGGTAAAGGTGTAAATGGCAACAATGATCAACATGAACAGCAACAGCGGCTTCATGAAGCTGTTGTTTACATGGGTCAATAAGGTCGATCCGGCAAAAGCGGCGCAAAACGCCATAATAGCCATTAAACCGATCAATAACCAGTTCACCGGCACCCGGCGTACATATTGGACGGTAGCAATACTGGTGCCGCTAAACGATGGGATCTTTAAGGTTCCCAACACCGTGGCCAAAGGATATTGTGGCAATAACACTAATGCGGCGGGTGTTTGTATCAATCCACCGCCACCGGCGATAGCATCGGTGAAGCCGGCGAGAAAGGCGAATACACAAAGGAGTACTAATTCTATTGTCATGTTTAAATCGTGAAACGGCAAAGGGCAGAGGGCAAAAGGCAAAGGGAAATACAGCCTCGATGCTTCAACTTCGCTCAGACCTTTTAACCGAAACTAAAAAACTAAAAAACTTACACTTAAGAACCTAAAAACTTTCAACTTCAAACTTTGAACTAAAAACTATCGTTTCCCCCCAAGCACTCCCATAAATTGAGTCCATGGACCAACAGCTTCGTAGTATTGTTTAGCCATAACCCGGCTTAGCTGATGGATATGCGTAAGATCGTGCACTACCCAGGCTGCCAGTAAATGACGTAAGGTTACCGTGCCGAGTAGGGGATGTATGCCTGTACGGTCAAGCGTTTCTTCCGTGATCTCCATTGTTTTTAACAGGGCCAGGTTTTCTTTTCGCAATACTTTAAACTCATCGAGCAGCTGGCTCATTGTTTTACCTTTCTTTATGGCATGATGTCCTTCCATATCAAAAGGCACAAACTCTTTGCTTCCTTCGCCCATAATAATCAGGGTACGTGGTATCCAATCGGTTTTTTCCCCAAATATTAAATGCGCCATAATATCAACGGGTGTCCAGGTATCACCGCCTTCATTACTATTGATCCATTCATCGGGCAGTCCGTATAACAGGGTCTCCAACACTTGTGGCGTTCTTTCCAGCACAGGGATCGCTTGTTGTATTTCGAATTGCATACGTTAGATTTAATTCCAAAGGTAAACTAACAAAGTTCGTTAGTTATTGAGTAATAAGTTCCTGACTTACGAAAAACTTAATAACTAAAGAACTTATGAACCAGCCCTGATAACTAACAGTCGGTCGTTTTTAAACAGACGCAATTAAGCGTACAAAAACATTTAAACTTATTTTGGGCCTTGGGCATCATGGTGCCTTTTCCGCAAAACCCTTATCCGTGGCGGGTTTTAACTTTTCACAAGGAGCTTAACCATCCTAAAAACGGCCTTGAGTTGGTTTCAGGAGGGAAAAAACCCGCTGTATGTTTGCATCATCAAAACGAAACAAACCTTAAAATATACAATTATGAAAACGGAATTGAGGAATTTTAGCAAATTAGCCATCGTAGCGCTTGCTTTAACTGTAGCATTTACTACAACCGTACTGGCTAATGGTGGAGAAAAAGAAAAACCCGCTACTACTACATTTAAGTTCATCGGAAACATAGAAAATCAACCAGTATTCGAATTAAACCTCATCAGCGTTGATGATGAGTATACCGTATCTTTCCGTGACGAGGCTGGTAATGTGCTGTATAACGCAACATTCAAAGGCGCTGTTGGTTTAACCAAAAAGTTCCTGTTGAAATCTTCAGATATCAGCGATGCAGAAGAAAACCTTAGTGTGATTATCAAATCTAAAAAGACCGGCTCATACGAAGCTTACACGATCAACAGAAAGCACACCTTTTTAGAAGAAACAGTGATCAACAAGGTTAAATAATAACGTTAGGTTCGCAGTTCAGTCAATCATCATAGAGTGTTTTATAATGAAGGCCTCCCGGTGCATCGGGAGGCCTTCTTATTTATTATCGTATATCGTTGCGCTTAATGCGCGAAATCTTCCTCGTAATTTCCCTGGATCCGTTCCATTGACGGGTTGAAGTAACCGAATTTCACATGCGGAAATTCCTCATGGATCAATTCCTGCAACTGTTTTACCCCCAGCAGGTCACCGGTTTCATAAGCGCCTATTTTGCCCATGTACCAATCGGGATCGATGTTGAAATTACGCCACTGGATCATGCTCAGGTCGGTTTCGATGATCAGTTTGCGCAAGGCTTCATATTCTTCTTCACAGTCCGTCATGCCCGGGAAAACAAAATAGTTGATGCTGGCCCAGCCATTGTAGCTGCGCATCACTTTCAAACTTTCAACAATATCTTCAAACTGGTAATTATTGGGACGGTAATACGCTTCGTAAATCTGCTTGCGCGCTGAGTTCAGGCTCACCCGGATGGAATTCAGTCCTGCTTCGCACAAGGCTTTTACAGCAGCTGGTTTGCTACCGTTTGTATTGATGTTGATGCTGCCCTTGCTGGTATGCTTACGCATTTCAATAATGCTCTCGCGAATGGTTTCCCACATCAGCAGGGGTTCGCCTTCACAACCCTGGCCAAAACTCACAATGGGGTAGGGCGCCGATTCCAGGTGCGGAACGGTGAATTCCACAATTTCTTCAGCAGTGGGTTTAAAAGTGAGCCGGTCCTGGGTAGATACAATCTCTTCTTCCTGGGGTTGAAACGAGATACAACCAATGCAATTGGCATTACAGGCAGGCGAAGACGGTATAGGACATTCCCAGCGGCCCATAAAATAGTTACGGGCGGCAGGACAATGATACGTTAAGCAACAATTATCGGCCAGGTGTTTTACCAGCCGGTTATGGGGGTAGGCTTTCAGGAACTTTTCAACCCCTGATTGAATGGTTTCGTTGTCGAAACCAGCGCATTCCTGCCTGATATCCTGCTCAATACGCACCGCCGGCACAAAAAACTGGTCATTATACCAGCCTACTGCTGTATAGCAAAACAGGGGCAGGGTAGGCGCATCGGGCGCTGTTTCGTAAGCGGCCAGAAACAAACCGGTATGGGCGGGTGGAATAAATGCCGCCACGGCCCAGCCTTTATCACACAGACGCATTTCGCCGGTTTTTACGTCGATACCAATGCTCCGGCGACCGGGTAATTCGTACAGGGAGCCCCCATCGGGCAACAAGATCCAGTCTTCTACAGGCACCTCATAGGCGTCCCAGCCGGCCCGGCCGGTAGTATACAAGGTGGTATCCTCAAAAATGTTTCCTTTTCCGTCGGAATACAATAAATACGGAGAACTCTTCAATTCAGACATCATATCCTTTTTTCGCTAAACGCTTAACGCACAATGCAAACGCAAATACAGGATCAGCGTTCAGTTGTAAGCCCGTTCAATGGATCGTCCGGGCGAACGTTCAGCGTTAAGCCTTGTTTCAAATAATGTCTGCAAAATTCGTGAATTTGATCGAGTTCTTCGAATTGAAGATTTTTTCGGAGGTTAAAATGGTAAGATTTGTCATTGGAAGCCGCAATAGTGATGGAATCGTATTGAGCCTCAATGTGGTCGATGTTCGACCAAAAGACAAACCGGCTTTCGGGAAGGGCGGGAATGGTGATCCCGGTATGATGAATGGCCACATATTCGCTGGTGAGCATTCGTTTTTCGCACCAGAACAGGTAGCCATAGGCAACACAGATCAACGCATGGCCAATTCCCACCACCCATTCGCTATGAATGCAGGAGTTAATACCAATACCCAGGAAAAAGATGATCTCTATGAGGCGGAAGAACAGGTTCACCAGCGGCAGATCGGCAGCTATATTTTTTCCGGCCATGACCAGGATGAAAATGTCAACCGCCATAAACACCAAACACCCCAGGAAAAGGGGACTGCTATGCGGCTGATTTAAGTGCGACAGGGCATGTACCAAAATTAACCCACCGGCGGTAAGATGCAATAAACGACCAGCGCCTTTCAGTTTTTGAAATGCTGGATGAACAACGGGTAAGGCAAGGGAGTTCATACGCAGTTATTTTTTACTTAGATGCAGGCTCTAATTAATTCCATATGAATTCTTAAAAAAATAACGGTTACTCACAGTTCAGGGCAGACGGCAGACGGCAAACGGCAGACAGCCACGACGCGGCAACCCCGAATTTAATAATTTATGAACTCAATAATATTGAACCTGAAACGCTGAACCTTTTGCCTTCTTTTCGCTGCCTACTGCGTTTTAACTCTGCCGTCTGCCTTCTGCCGTCTGCCTGTTGCCTTTGGAACAATGTTTGTTTTTTGTTATAGATATACATAATTGGTAATTTCATAAGCATGGAACAATCAGACAAACTCAACCGGATCGTAGAGGCCCGCATGAAATTGAAGAACCGGTTCGAGGAAAAAATAAAACAAACGCCTTCCGTGGCCGATACCCGGCCCATGGGTACCGGTAAACAGAACAGGCATGGTATGCCTGAAATTCCCGTAGGACAAACTGAAACCCGCAAGTGGCCCGTGCTTGATCTGGGCGTTCAACCAGACATTCCCCTGGCTGAGTGGCAACTGGTGGTTGATGGGGAAGTAGAGCATCCGGTAACGTTGAACTGGGACGATTTTATGGCCCTGCCCCAGACCAACGACACCTCCGATTTTCATTGCGTTACCACCTGGAGTAAATTAAATATGAACTGGAAGGGCGTTCGTTTGCTGGATCTTGCGGCGTTGGTTCAACCCAAAGAAACAGCTACCCATATTCTTTGTTACGGGTACGACGATTATACCACCAATGTATCGCTGGAAGAAGCCTTAAAACCTGACGTACTGCTGGTTCATACTTACGAAGGACAACCATTACCCATCGAACACGGCGGCCCCGTGCGCATGATAACGCCGCAGTTGTATGCCTGGAAGGGTTCCAAATGGATAAAGAGGATTGAATTTCTCCCAAAGAATGTATTAGGCTTTTGGGAAGAACGCGGTTATTCCAATACCGCATATCCCTGGCGGAACGACAGGTATAGTTGATGAGTTGACCAGTTAACCAGTTGACGAGTTAACAAGTTGATAGGGTTAACAGGGTTGATAAAGGAAGAGAAACGAAAAGAGGGATAAATGAAAATAGTAAGAAATAGTCCATCCTCCCGAGCCATCTCTGCCTTCTGCCCTCTGCCTTCTGCCTGGTTTGTCACGATATCAGGATTTCACGATTGTACTAACTCATATATATAACCACATGAATAGAAGAAATGTTTTAAAACAGCTCGGTTTGAGCGTTGGCGCTACGGTATTGGGATCAAATACCATGGCGCGCCTGATGAACGATGCCATTGAATACGAAATTCCACGCAACCCATTGCACAAACCACTGGACAAACCGGTTACGGCCATTACCCTGGGGGCAGGCAGCCGCGGAAATGTGTACGGTGGTTTTGCAGAAAAATACCCCAACCTGTTAGATATCGTGGGTGTGGCGGAACCCATTCCCATCCGCAACGAACGCTATGCAAAAAAGCATAATATCGACGACAAGAACCGCTTCAATACCTGGGAGCGGGTTTTTGAACGGCCCAAATTTGCAGACGCTATCATTATTTCCATGCCCGATAACCTGCATTATGCCGCCTGTATGAAAGCGTTGGAAATGGGTTACGACATTTTATTGGAGAAACCCATTGCGCCTACGGAAAAAGAATGCCGGAATATTCTGGCGATGGCTAAAAAAACAGGCCGCATTGTGGCCGTTTGCCACGTGTTACGCTATGCGCCTTACTTTGTAAAAATGAAAGAACTGCTGCAGCAGGGCGTTATTGGCGAGGTCATCAGCGTTCAACACCTGGAGCCCATCGAGCACATTCACATGTCGCATTCTTATGTTCGTGGCAACTGGCACAATTCAAAAGAAACCACGCCCATCATCCTGGCAAAAAGCTGCCACGATCTGGACATCATAAAATGGATGCTCAATAAACCGGCGAAACAAATTTCCGCCATGGGCGATCTGAAATGGTTCAGAAAAGAAAATGCCCCGCAGGGCAGTACCGCCCGTTGTACCGATGGGTGCGCTATTGAACGTGAATGTCCTTATTCGGCTATCCAAATTTACCACGATAAACAACAGCGTACATACGTATTCGATTTGCCCGAAGACAAAAGCAAACAGCCCGAGGCCATTATGGAGTATTTAAAGACCACCAATTATGGCCGCTGTGTATATAAAATGGATAACGATCAGCCCGATCATTACATCACCAACATCCGGTTTGGCGATAACATCACCGCCAGCTTTTCCATGGAAGCCTTTACGTCCTATGCCGGCCGCCGCACGCGGGTAATGGGCGCTATGGGCGACATGGTAGGAGATATGGAAGAACTGGTGATCACCGATTTCAAAACCGGTAAACAAACCAAACTGGTGCCCAAAGCCGAAGATGTGGCAGACTATAAGAACAGCGGTCATGGTGGTGGCGACTGGAACCTGGCGGCAGATTTTGTTCAGGCAGTGGCGCAACAGAACCCTAAACTACTTACATCTACCATCGATGAATCAATAGAAAGTCACATTATGTGTTTTATGGCCGAAGAAAGCCGCAAGACCAACAAGGTGATGGATATAAAAATGTAGTGCCCAAATATTCGATTTGAAATGCAGGATTTGTTTTATCTTAAAGATCATTAACCAAAAACTTTATCATGAACAAACTTATCCTGCCCGTTATCCTGGGGGTATTTGTACTTTTCTTTTCGGGGATACCAATTTCAAACAAGAATTGTGGTCCTACCGTCAACATTATTAACGTTATCCCTCTTAACCGGCAGATAACTGAAGTTCGGGTTACAAACGGCGTGGGTCAAACAACAGTATATACCAATCCTTCATTCCCTATTACCTATTATGGCTCAGGCGCTTTAATCACAGTTGCAGTTTTATTAAACGGCCGGGATCATTTTGCGATATGGTCAAAGACAGCTCAAAATGGAGACGAGTGTAATGTGGTTAATTACCACAATGCGCCTGCTGGTTCTTTACAGTTTAATACCACTTGCAATGAGTATCTGGTAACGATCTGGGGACTTTACCCGTCGGAAAATGGTGAATGTAATTAGAAGGTTTTCAATAAAGCGATGCATATAAAAAATGTAACATACAATGGTCACCGGTAGTTAACTGGTGGCCACATTCACACATTCCCCCACATGAAACACCTTTACCTTGTAGCGCTCGCTTCGGTAACCATGCTTGTCTCCTGCGATTATTTTATTTATACTCACAAAAACAGAAGCCAGAAAAGACGGGAAAAACCATCCATCTTTATTTGTGAACAAATAATTGATTTCAGGGTGGAAGAGGGCCGCTGGCCTTACTCCAAAGAAGATCTGATCCACAAAGGGAAAAAGTATTACGATGCTTTTAAGGACTTCAAATACACCTGGACCGATTTTAAAATAAAAGACTCCAATAACATGACCTTTTATTTTGAGGACCATATTGCAGATGAAACTACCTATCAACTAACAGATAGAAGTGAACTAAACGCCTATGGCGGCAGGATCCGTTTTTTTAGGGTAAAGGACAAATTCGCCTATAAGATCAAAATGCGTTAGTTATCCATTCGCTATTGCCTGCTACCTTCAACTCCTCCTTTAGTGTTAATCCCGACTTGTCGGGAGGGGCAGTGGAATAGATCTCCGCTTCAATAATGCTCAGCGTTCCTTTGGCTTTTGAATCATCGCGGGAAACGCCATCATCCAGCTTTTTGCCATTCACTTCCACCATGGTATTACCGCCTTCATCTTTTGACACCCTGGCCAGTTGGATCCTTACTTTTCTCCCTTTTTCAGGCTTGCAGACAATGGTATAATAACCCAATGTAGGTTTGGTTGAACCTGCAAATACTTCCTTGCCGTCAACGGTAATGATTAATGGATACGCGCGGCTGCGAAAATTATTCAGCTTCAGGGTTACTTCACTTACAGTGGCCGGCCGTTCCAGTTCGTATTCAATCCAGGCAGTTTCCAGTTTGCCATCATTTACCCAATCGCTCAGCTCATTATCATCATAGCTGGCAAAAGCGCTGTCGGCATGTGCGCCCGCAGTAGCTTTTACAATGGCAAGAGGGGTGCGGGTAATAGTATAAGACGGCGTTGAAGGCGTTGGGCCTCTATCCAGTCTGCAGGGCAAGCCGGCAGCCGGAAGCTGAGTAGCCAATCCATCTTTTTCAGCAAAGGGGGTAGCAGTCAGCGCGAGGGTAGCAGGTTGCAACCCATCAGCGGTGGCTTTCACTATTATTTTTCCAGGCATGGTGGTAGAACGGATCAGCACCCGGTTCACGCCATTTTCAACAGGCAGGCTTTTGGCCAGGATGTAATTATCCGGTCCAATAGCCATACCGCCGCGCCATTCGGCTGGTCCTTCCAGGGTAAAATTAATTGTATTCAACGCGCTGGGGCACCGTTCACCTTTGGCGTCAATCACCTCCACTTCAACCAGCGACAGGTCCTGACCATTTGCGATGAATGGAACCGGTCTTTCAATATTGGTCAACCGAAGCGCCACGGGATTTCCTTTGGTGGTGATGGTTCCATCGCACACTGGTTTGCCTTTATCATCGTACCCGGTTGCTGAAATAGTGCCGGGCTGCCATTCTACGTTTTTAAACGTGAACAGGAAGCCATCACTTTTTTGTCCATACCCCAGCGATTTTCCATTCACTTTTAGTTCTACTGTAGCCGCAGATGATACCACATAAATATCTTTTTGTACACCGGGCGCATAATTCCAGTGACCAATAATATGCAGCCTATATTTTTCGGGGCTCACCCAGCCATCCCACATCACCTGGTTGGCATAATAGTTTTGCTTTTTGATCCGCAAGGCATCTACCTCGCCGCTGCGCCGGTAATTTTCCGCCCCGCGGTGATGGGTGTTGGTTTCTGAAAACACAATGTTTACGCCCCCTGCACTCACACGTTTGCCAGTGCCCGGGCGTTCATTCCAGAATTCAAACCACCGTTTTACATTCTCCACCGCGTGCGATTCCATATTGCGGTTATACACGGCCGCGTTTTGTCCGTTGTATTGAGGGCCGTCGCCATCTTTGTGAAAGGGTGGGGTATAGTCGTCCCAGTATTTGCGCGATCCTTCATCACGTGAATATTCCATGGCCCACATAGGAATGTGCGCGCTCTTGTTGGTATACAGCATTTCGCCCCCATATTCAGCCACTTTACTGTCAAGCATTTCGCGAGACCCAATGGCCCGGCCGCCATGCGGATCGTACTGATCGCGGAGCGCTTTCATTTCAGCCATATGCGCTTCGCTGATAGACTCATTCCCCGATTCATAAAAAATGATACTGGGATTATTTTTATTATAAATAATGGCGTCGCGCATCACGGCCTTGCGTTGTTCCCATCGGGTGCCGGTAATATCATGTTCGGCATCGCCGGCCTGCATGGATTGCAGCAAGCCAACCCGGTCGCAGCTTTCAATATCCTGTTTCCAGGGCGTAATGTGCATCCAGCGAACCAGGTTGCCATTGCCTTCCACCATTAAACCGTTACTGTAATCACTTAACCAGGCTGGAACACTTAACCCAATGGCCGGCCATTCATTGCTCGTTCGCTGGGCATAGCCATGCACCATAATCACGCGGTCGTTCAGGTAGATCATGCCATCCTTATATTCCGTTTTACGAAAACCTGTTCTGGTGCTCACTACATCAACCGGTTTGCCATTCACCTTTAATGTGGTTTGAACCGTATATAAATACCCATACCCCCAGCTCCAGAAATGCAGGTTGTTTACTTCCGACGCTGCGTTAACGAGGGTGGTGGCCCCGGGCACCAGCGTAGTAGAAGAACCGGAAAAAGTTTTCACCTGTGTTCCCTTGGCGTCGGTGATAGCTACTTCATAGGCTATAGTCTGTGGTTGATCGGTTTCATTTTTTATTTGTGATTCGGCATGAATGGTGGCGGAACCGCCTTTTATATTAAATTGATCGGCATATATATACACACCGGTTGTGCCCAGGGTAGTGAACAAAGGCAGGGTTTGATATACTTTACCGGTAATGTGCAGGTATACGTTCTTGTTAATACCGCCATAGTTGGCATTGAAGTTTTTATCTTCCCACTGGAATTTGGTATTGGTGGCGCGTTCATGATACTCCCAGCTGTTATCAATACGAACGGCCAGCACATTTTCTGCATCGCCCGTATTTACCCCTTCAGAAATATCGAAACCAAAAGCAGTGACGCCATTCTCATGCAAGCCGATAGACTTGCCATTTAAATAAAATTCACCCGCCTGCCTGATGCCTTCAAACTCCAGGAATATTTTTTGTCCTTTTGCGGCAGCGGGTAATTTAAAATGCTTGCGATACCAGGCAATGCCGGTAGTCAGGTCTTTTATATCTTTTTTAAAAGCATCGTCTTCGTTCCAGGCCCAGGGCAGGGTCACGGGTTTCCAGCCGGCATCATTATAATTATAAGCAGGTTCTTTGGCGGCGGCGGTATCGCCCACCAACACTTTCCAGCTACTATTGAAATTATAAGTAGTTCGTTGAGCATGGGTGTACAGGCAGGAAAACATCAGTAAGAAAGCAGGGAAGCATTTTTTCATCATATAGCGCATAATAGTACGAACTCAAATATAGAAGCCCCACCCCGGGCAACTATCCTGTTGAGTCCTGAATGGTAGAGGGTAGAGGGCAGAAGGCAAAGGGCAAAGATGGCTCGCGACAGTTCAGGTTTCCGCGTTAACTTGTCAACTTGTCAACCTGTCAACTTGTTAACTTGTTAACTCATTTCCCCACTATCAACTCCATCAACTTTATCAACTTGTATTCCTGGTTAACTGGTCAACTGGTCAACTCTTCACCTTTCCCCCAAACTGTTCCGTAGCAAATTGCAGATACTGCTCCCAGTCATATAAGGTTACGGCATGCTTACCGGCCCTGATGTGATAGCGAATGGTGCCGCCAACCGGTTGGTGCAGGGGCGGCAGGCTATCGGTCCCGATCCCTTTCTTCCCAAACAAAGCATATACTTTGCTGGCTTCTTTGGCGCTTAAGAATTCTCCCTTCGGATCGCTCCAGGTATCTTCAACCGCACTGGCCACATATAAAGGCCGCGGCGCCATTAACGACAATAACATATGTGCATCAACCGGCAAGGCATTCACATTGTCGCCATAGGTTTTATATTTTGCGGCAAACCAGTGCGGAAAATGGGCCGTGATGATCTGCACGGTTTCACCATACCATCTTCTTGACAAGGCGGCCCCGCCTTCACCCGATTCATTGGAAACGATCAGCGCGAAACGCGGGTCGCTGGCGCCGGCCCATAAAGCGGCTTTGCCCAGGCGGGAATGTCCGATCAGGGCAATTTTACCGGCGTCGATATGGCTGTCTTTTTGCAGGTAATCAACGATCCGGCTTAACCCCCAGGCCCATGCGCCCATGGCGCTCCATTCATTGGGTTGAATGTTCAGCACCTCTTTTAACGTGGTGCGAATGCCAGTTGTGTAGCCCGTTGCGGTATCGGGTTCAAGATCTCCATAATAAGCCGTAGCCACGGCAAAACCTTTTTCCAGTATGGTATTTAATGACCAGCCGGCCGTATCCGTGCCACGCGAGGCTTCTGTGGCCCGGTTGTTCACTACGCCTTTCCCTTTGAAATTCATCCACCGGTTGCTAAGCAATACATTTTTTTCCGTGGTGATGGTATGATTGCCGCTGAAATTATACCCTACAAAAACGGGGGCCGGTGATTTCATGCCATTGGGAATGTACAGCAATACATCCATGTACACCGATGTATCGGCAGGATGCAAATAAATACGTACCTGTTTCCGGGTAGCTGTTCCATCCAGTGCCTTGCTGTCTGTTTCAAGTACCTTGAAGCGACTGTTTATTTTTTTTGTTGGATACCGCCCGAACTGGTATTCCTCATATAAATGATAAATATAGGGCCGTTGTACCTGTTGCCACTCCTTACTGCTGGTAACGGTTTTGCCGTTGGGTAGCTGAAGCACATCAGGCAGTGTATAAGGTTGCACCTTCGATTCGTCGATGTTGGAAGGAAAATTCTGGGCCCGTGCAGCCATTGCGGTCAGGAAGAAAAGCAGTACAGCCAATTTACAGGTATGATTATTTTTCATATAACAGACTTTAAGCGTATCCGCAATTTATTGGGTAAATTACAGTAAAATAACACACGGATAAAACCATTTAACTATGACGATGGACAAACAACCCACTTATGGAAATGGAAAGATCTGCTATATTGAAATGGCTGCTGAGGACATAGAACGTTCTGCTGATTTTTACAAAGCAGTATTTGGCTGGAAGATTCGCAAACGCGGCGATGGCGCCACTGCGTTTGATGATGGGGTAGGTGAAGTGAGCGGCGCCTGGGTAAAAGGCCGCACGCCTGCTACCACTCCCGGTTTGCTGGTGTATGTTATGGTAGACGATATTGAAGAAACAATAGCCAAAGTGATTACTAATGGCGGCACTATTGTACAACCGGTTGGCGAAGATGCGCCTGAGATAACCGCCCGTTTTAGCGACCCCGCCGGAAATGTGATCGGTCTGTATCAAAATCCGAAGTAGTCAATATACAGTACCTTTACGCACTACTATGAAACAAAGAAAGTTCCTCAGTGCGCAATGGCTTCGGCTTATTATGGCCAATTATGTGGTTGATCCCGGCATGCTGCAACCATTCTTACCTGCCAAAACCAGTCTGGACACTTTTAATGACCGCACCTATGTAAGCCTGGTTGGATTTCTTTTTCATGATACCCGGGTACTGCGCATCAGCATACCCTTTCATACCAGCTTTCCCGAAGTGAACCTGCGTTTTTATGTTCGCTACAAAGAAAATGACCAATACAAACGCGGCGTGGTGTTTATAAAAGAGATCGTTCCCAAACGGGCCATTACCTTTATTGCCAATTCGCTGTTTAAAGAGCGCTATATTACACTGCCCATGAAGCATTTTGTGCATATGGCCGACAACGAACAGCATGTGGGCTACCACTGGAAATTCAATAACCGCTGGAACGGCATTGAAGTAAAAACCGGGTTGACAAAATTTCCCCTGCAGGCTGGCAGTGAGGAAGAATTTATTACCGAACATTTCTGGGGCTACTCCAGGATGAACCAACACCTCACCGGCGAATACCAGGTATCTCATCCCAGCTGGAATGTTTTTCCCGTTCATGACTACTCCATTAATTGCGATTTTGGCAACCTGTATGGGCCTTCGTTTTCGGTGCTGAAAGACCAGGCACCGGTTTCTGTTTTCCTGGCCGAAGGGTCGGAGATTAATGTGTATAGTAAGCGGGTGGTTTGAAAGGCAGAGACAGGTTGATCAGTTGACCAGTTAACCAGTTGACCAGGAAAAAAAAGGTATAGAATTCAGCATTCCAGGAGAGCGGGGAGGCCTGAAAACATTGAACCTACAACTTCTTTAGGATCTTCTTCGCTCTTGAGTGAAAAGCCGCCGTTTCATACGGCCAGCGTTCTTCAATGATTAGTTTTAGCTCAGGTTTAATATCAGGGTAATGAGCCGACAGGTTCTCCAGAATGGCCAGCGAGAATGCTTTGATGGCCGGGGCGGTATTGTTATCGGCAATAAATTCGAAACAATCGTTCATTACCTGTCCGTGAAAGCTTTTGGGAATACTTACATATTGAAGCAGCCGTACCACGTTTCTGACCACGGCAATATGCACACCCGGCTTTTTCAACAGGGGCAGGATCTGTTTAAACCAGGGCGCTATCAGTTCCGGGTGGTGCTCCACACAAATGCTCAGGGGCCAGGCGGCCCGTTGCGTTACCCGGTACTCACCTTTTAAAAACAATTGCATCAGCTCCGCAAACCGGTCTTTATCGCCCCCCACATATTTTACTATTTTCTCACATTGCGTTTTGGAATGCTCCTTTTCTATTGTTTTTAATAAATCCATATAAATTTGAAAAATAGCCATTTTTTAAAATTATCAAATGAAAAAGACCCAGCTATTTATCGCGCTTATAATTTGTATAGGAACCGCCTGCACTCCCAAAAAAAGCGGCGGCATTGTTGTATTTCAAACTGATTTTGGATTAAAGGATGGAGCCGTGAGCGCCATGAAGGGCGTAGCCACGGGCGTTGACCCGGATCTGAAACTGTACGACCTGACCCATGAGATCCCGGCTTACAATATTTGGGAAGGCGCTTACCGGTTGCAGCAAACCGCGCCTTTCTGGCCGGCCGGGACAGTTTTTGTTTCGGTGGTGGATCCGGGAGTGGGCACCAGCCGAAAATCGGTGGTACTGAAAACAAAAACGGGGCACTATTTCGTAACGCCCGATAATGGCACCCTTACATTAATAGCTCAATCACTTGGAATTGAATCTATACGCGAGATCAACGAAGAATTAAATAGAAGGAAAAACTCACAGGCATCGTACACTTTTCATGGCCGGGACGTGTATGCATACACCGGGGCCAGGTTGGCGGCCGGGGTGATCAGTTTTGAACAGGTAGGCCGGGAATTATCACCTGCAGTGGTGACCATTCCTTACCAAAAAGCTGTGGTTCAGGGGGATTCAATACTGGGTAACATACCCATTCTTGATGTTCAATATGGCAACATCTGGACTAATATTAACGATTCGATTTTCAAAGTGTTACACGTGGAACCTAAAGAAAAAGTGGAGGTAAATATCAATAGAAATGGCATCCTGGTCTTTGACGAGGATGTTGAATTTGTACACACGTTCGGAGACGTGCCGCAGGGCAAAACGCTGGCTTATCTGAACAGCCTGATGAACTTTTCGCTGGCCATAAACATGGGTAACATGGCCGATTCTTTCCATATAAACAGCGGAGCCGAGTGGAATATTGTAGTCTGAAGGAAAAAACCAAATTAATTTTTACACAATTCCTCCTAAATAGTGGATAACCAGACGAGTAGAAAAAGAGGAAAAATAAAATTCATATTAGAGGGATAGCAATCACAGTAAATAATATTTATTTACTGAATTTCAAATACTTAATAGCTTTATTGATATTTAAAGTGAAGGCAACCTATTGAAAGTCTGCTCAAATATGAAAACACAAGGCCGGGAAATCCAGCCTTTTTACTTTCATGGTTGAGAAAAGAGATAAGATCGAAGAAACAAACCTTTTGTTTAATTGGAATAAATCATCACAATTACTTGATTATTAATTTAATTATCCATCAAACAATTACACCTGTAGAGCTGTGAGCGGTAGTATTGCGCTGATAATATACAGTAAGCCCCAGATACAGCAATAAGTAAGATCAGCCATACCACGGCCTAAGATCCAGGCAGGATTAGCCGTATCACAACTGTACCATAGCCGTAGATACAGGCAGGATCAACCGTACCACAGCCGTACCACAGCCGTAGATGCAGGCAGGATCAACCGTACCACAGCCGTACCACAGCCGTAGATGTGCCGATGTTGAACGAATCAATGAGTTATATAGTCAATAGGGATTGCTGGCGAAGATCGTAGCGTTATGGTCTTGGAATGGCAGGGTAATGGTAGTCTAATGGCCTAAGTATTGCCTGGGAATTGCCTGGTTATTGCCTGGACACCCTAGTACATAAGGCACTTAGGCAACTATTAGGCAACCCCAAGGCAGCTCCCAGGCAACTCCCCTACAATCCCAAGGCAATCCCAAGGCACTTCCGATAGGTAGTATCCATATCCCATCCATCTGATGAATCCCATGAATCCCAGTTCAGACAACGGTCAGATTATATTCTTCTAACTTAGTTGGTAAGTTCATTAGTTTTACAGCCTATTATTGCAAAGGGAAGGAATTAACTACGTTAAAAACAGTACCTGTACTATGACAATAAAAAATTTGCATATTCCAAAGCGTTCGGACTTAGGCGAAAAAGGGGTTACCGTATTGGCTGGCGATATCGGAGGAACTAAAACCAACCTGGCATTTTACCAGGCTACCGATGCCGGGTTGAAGATAGTGGAAACCGGCAGGTACCCTTCTGCAGAATATGCATCGTGCGTTGCCATTATGCAACAGTTCTTATCAGAAAAGAAATGCCCGTTGCCCGACAGGATCTGCCTGGGTGTGGCCGGTCCCGTGCTGAATGGAAAAGTAAACCTGACCAACCTGAGCTGGGATATAGATATACAGGAAGTAAAAAAATCGATGGGCGTGGAAGCGGTATTCCTGTTGAACGACCTGGAATCGATGGCCTACGGACTGGCAGGGTTAACGGAAGATGATTTCATTATCCTGCACCCCGGCAATGAAAACAGCACCGGTAATATGGCCATCAATGCACCCGGAACGGGATTGGGCCAGGCCGGTTTGTTCTGGAACGGAAAAAATCATTTTCCCTTTCCTACTGAAGGCGGGCATGCTGATTTTTCGCCGCGCACCGATGATGACATTGCTTTACTAAAATACCTGCAAAAAGAATACGGCGTTGTAAGCTGGGAAAAAGTAGTGGCCGGTCCGGCCATTGTAGATATCTATCGTTTTTTACGTGATGTAAAAAAGATGGAAGAGCCTGAGTGGTTAAAAGAAGAACTGGCAAAAGAATCACCTGATTCTGCCGTCATAAGCGGAGCCGCGATAGAACAAAGATCGGCGATCTGTGTGCAGACGATGGAATTATTCGTACGCTATCTCGCACGCGAATCATCGAACCTGGTGTTGAAAATGAAAGCTACCGGCGGTTTGTTCCTGGGTGGCGGTATACCACCAAAAATTGCGCCCCTGTTGCTGCAAAAACAGTTCATGGAACATTTCATGGACTGCGACCGTATGCAACATTTGCTGGAGAATGTACCAATAAGGATCATTAAGAATGACAAAGCCGGTCTGATCGGCGCCGCCTGGTATGGAGCCTACTTAATGTAACTATAAAAGATAAGCGAACAGCCCCGCATATACGAGACTGTTCGCTTATTAGTTTACTTTACTGCTGTGATGTTGAGGTAGGAGATAGATTGATGTTCATTGTATCTCTCTTCTTGGTTGTATCTTTCTTTTTCTTAGGAGTAGTATCCTGCTCAATATAATTGCCATTATATTGTTCTGCTCTCACTGGGTGATTTGATACTACCATTGTAAAGGCGAAAATGCAAAGACCAATGCCTGCCGCTAAAAAGCTTCTTTTCATAACTTTGAGTTTTTAGTATATTAAAAATGTAATTGACAACTATATGGGGGCGGTGCAGGCTACTAAATCAGGTTAAGCAATCAGCTTGTAGTTTTAAAATCGCTAGGTTATCCATTAAGTAATAAGAATCATGCCAAAAAAATACAGACCCTATAAAAATCTGCCTGTTATTTATTAATAATTTTTCAGAAATACTTTAATCAATCCGTATTATTTATTGATAATCGGTGAGATATATTTTAGCATACAATATTAATCCCGCTCATTCGTCTACCACTTGAAAATACCTTAACACCCTTGGAAAAGGCAACCCAATAACCAAAAAAGGTATTAATCACAATAAAAAACAGGTAATCAAGCCTGCCCGATCAACATTGATTTATAAACATCAAAAATGTTAACCGCTTTATATGGCTCGTGGAAAAAGACAGGATAACGGTGTTCGTAAACCGGATATGCCTAAAGCAAAATTGAACAGGGAAAATCTGAAAGAAGCAGTATTAATTTTCAGCTATCTTAAACCATATCGCTGGACGTTTGTAACCGGCCTGCTTTTTATTGCCCTTTCCAGCGGCACCACCATGGCATTTCCTTATTTCTTAAAGAAGTTGATAGATAGCGCGCAATCGCTGAGCCTGGGTAAAAATGCCGTTTCACCCGGCACCATTGCCCTGTGGATGTTGGGTATTTTAAGCCTGCAGATGATCTTTTCATTTATGCGGGTATATATATTTACGTATGTAGGCGAGCATGCGCTGGCGGATATGCGAAAGGAGGTCTACCGTAAAATGATCATGATGCCCATGAATTTCTTTGCCCAACGAAGGGTGGGGGAGTTATCGAGCCGCATCAGCGCTGACCTGTCACAGATACAGGATGCCGTTACGGGCATGCTGGCAGAAATTTTGCGTGGGTTGCTTACGCTGATCATCGGCATGGTATTAATATTTGTGTTGTCCCCTGCATTGGCAGGGCTCATGTTATCGGTATTACCGGTTATTGTGGTGGTGGGTGTGCTATTCGGGAAAAGGATCCGCAAACTATCGCGTAATACGCAGGACCAGCTGGCCGATTCCAATATTATTGTGCAGGAAACCCTGCAAGGCATCAGCAATGTAAAATCGTTTACGAATGAATGGTATGAAATAGGCAGGTATACCCGCAGTTTACAGGACGCCGTTAAAATGGCCATCAACAATGGCCGTTTCAGGGGCTTGTTTGTGTCATTTATATTGATGAGCATTTTCGGCACTATCATTTTGATAGTATGGTATGGAACTACCCTGGTGCAACATGGCGCCATCACCTTTGGCGACCTGACTGCATTTGTGGTATACACTGCTTTTGTGGGAGGAAGTATGGCGGGCTTTGCCGATCTGTACAGCCAGTTGCAAAAAACACTGGGGGCTACCCAACGTGTTCGGGAAATTTTGCGCGATGAAACCGAACCGGTAGTTGTTGTTGATGAACCGGTGCAGGAGAAAAATAAATTACAGGGCGCTGTTACATTTGATCATGTTGCCTTCAGCTATCCCAGCCGCAAGGAAGTGCATATCTTAAAAGATGTAAGCATTACCGCCGCGCCCGGTGAACAAATTGCCATTGTGGGTCCAAGTGGAGCAGGGAAATCAACCATTGCCGCCTTGTTGTTGCGTTTTTATCAACCCGATGAAGGACAATTGTTGTTTGATGGCAAACCGGCCGACACCATACCACTTACTGAACTTCGAAAACAAATGGCATTGGTGCCACAGGATGTAATGTTGTTTGGGGGAACCATTAAAGAAAATATCACTTACGGTAAACCTGGCGCTACCCAGGCCGAAATTGAAGCCGCTGCCCATAAAGCAAACGCGCATGATTTCATCACCAGCTTTCCCGAAGGATATGAAACTGTAGTAGGGGAGCGGGGTATTAAATTGTCGGGTGGACAACGGCAGCGGATTGCCATTGCACGGGCCATTTTGAAAGACCCGGTTATCCTGGTGCTGGATGAAGCAACCAGTTCATTGGACTCCGCATCGGAATCGGTAGTGCAGGAGGCCTTGGAAAATCTTATGAAGAACCGCACTTCCTTTGTGATTGCGCACCGGCTATCGACCATTCGCAATGCCGATAAGATCATTGTGCTCGACGGCGGTCATGTAGTGGAAAGCGGCACCCACCAGCAATTACTGATGCAGGAAGACGGGTTGTATAAGAGCTTGACCAAATTGCAGCTGGAGTTTACTTCCGAATAGCTATTTGCATTATTAAATCCGCATTAATATTTTCCCGCGCTGCCCACCAGTTTATATTTTTTGTCGTCTAATGCCCGTCCCGGTAATAGGATCCAGGGATTCCGGTGTACAAAAAACAATTATAAACTGCGTAATGAAATCTGTATTAGCACTGTTTTTAGCAACGCTTATCGCAATATCCGTATGTGCCCAAACCGACAATTCGCCCAGGAACAAACCGGCCGCAGCAGGCGGCGGCAAATTGTTCGGCCGCATTGTAGATTTGAAAAATAACAAAGGCATTGACGCCGCTTCTGTTCAACTTTTTCAAAAGAACAGCGACATCCTGGCAGGGGGTATGCTCACCAAACCCAATGGGGACTTCGACATCAGCAACCTCCGCACCACCGATACATTCAAACTGGTGGCCACTGCTATAGGATATGCTAAACAGGAATTGATCATCACTTTCGATAAATTGGCCAAAGGCAATGCAACCGCCGAAAAAGACCTTGGCAATATCAAATTAACCGCCGAATCGCAATACCTGGGATCCGTAACAGTAGTTGCCCAGAAACCTGCGCTGCAAATGGGCATCGACCGCAAAACGTTCGATGTTGAAAAGAACCTGTCATCAGCAGGGGGTACCGGTATCGACGTCATGCGCAATATTCCATCCGTTACGGTAGATGTGGACGGGAATGTGTTACTGCGCAACAACACGCCCCAGATTTATGTAGATGGCCGCCCTACTATACTTACTCTAGACCAGATACCTGCCGACAATATCGAGCGGGTTGAACTCGTCACTAATCCCTCGGCCAAATTTGATGCAGCCAGCACCGGCGGGATCATTAACGTGGTGCTCAAGAAAAATAAAAAACTGGGTCTGAATGGAATTGTTTCGGCGGGCGGCGGTTCGCCGGATATTTACACTGGTAATTTGGGGCTTAATTTACGCGAGGGGAAATTCAATTTTTTTCTGAACGGAAACTTCAATCATTCAGGCGGCCGGCCAAAATCAGCAACCTATCGCCAGGATAAAAACAATGGTGTTATTGAAGATTATTTCAACCAGTTTGCCCTTACCAATCGTAAACGGCAGTTTTACAATGTTCGGTTTGGCATGGATTATTTCATGGATAACAGAAACACATTCACCTTAACACAAAGCTTTGGCGGGGGCAGGTTTACCAATCTGGAAGATCAAAACCAGGAATACCTCGATGTAAACCAGCAACCGACTCATTTTGGGTTTCGCACTTCAGATGGCAAATCAACCAATGAACGCAGCAGCACCCAGCTCATCTTCAAACATAATTTTGTTGAAGCCGGTAAATCATTCAGCGCCGATGTGAGCTTTAACCATGGCAATAACGTAGACAATACCAATATTCTGAATACGTATGCTGATCCAAACGGTTCACAATATTCGCCCGACAGCCGCATCCACAACAATGGAACAGGCCTCAATAACCAGGTTACCATGCAGGTTGATTATGTTGATCCGCATGGGGAAGACAGCAAATTGGAAACAGGCATCCGGACATTTATAAATGACAACACCAGTGTTTTTAACTCCTTTTCGGTAAATAACGGCAGTGAGACCAAGTTACCGCTCAGCAATAATTATAAGTATCGCCAAATGGTGAACGCGTTTTATATAACGTATACCGGCAAAGTGCTGGGCATCGGTTACCAAGCCGGTTTGCGGGCCGAACATTCAAAGTTCGATGGCGAACTGGTTGACAGTGCAAAGAAATTTGGTTACCAATATCCCAACAAGATCAGTAATTTGTTCGACGCCCTGTTCCCCAGCTTATTCCTGAGCAAAAAGGTAGGGGACGACGAGGAGTTACAATTGAATTACAGCCGCCGTATCAGCCGGCCCGACTTCTGGCAAATGAACCCGTTTGTTGATATCAGCGATCCGTTGAACATTCGCCAGGGTAATCCGGCGCTGCGTCCCGAATTCACCAATTCATTTGAATTCAATTACAATAAAACCTATCATTCGGGAAATTTCCTGGGTGTTATTTACTTCCGCAACACTACGGGCGACATCACCCGCTACAGCGATACCATCACCGCCGCCCAATACCAGCAATTGAACAATGCGAGCGTTGGCCCAAGCGCTATTTTAAATACATTCATCAATGCCCAATACCAGAACCGCTGGGGTTCAGAACTGACCCTGCAACAAAAAGCAGGGCAACAACTTGATATTACGCCAACCGTAGACCTGCAATACAAAAAGGTGAAATCGAATGTGAACAATGTTAACCTGAGCAATGAAGGGTTTAACTGGGAAGCCAAACTGATCATCAATTACCGGGTGGTGTCAAAAGCAGCGCTCTGGAATAAATGGAGTTTTCAGGTAACCGGTGGTTATGAATCACCAGAAGTGATTCCCCAGGGTAAACGCAAGGAAATGTATGGCATTGACCTTGGGTTGCGCAAAGAATTCCTGAAAAATAAAGCCACCTTCACCTTCAATATAAATGATGTATTCAACTCAAGAAAACGGGGAAGCATCAGCGATACCGAGAATTTTTACCAGGATAGCTACCGCCGCTGGGATGTTCGCAGCTTCCGCGCCACGTTGACTTATAAATTTGGCAAGGCGGACTTCCAGTTATTTAAGAAGAATGGCAATCATGAAGAAAACGAGGAAAGAGATTAGTTTATTTCTATTTCACAAAATCCACGTACATATAACGAAAGTTAATCACCATCTCTTTGAACTGGTTCATAATGTCCTGGCCAAAATTGCCGTAATATAATTTGTCTTTTGGGCTAGGGCTGCTTGTTTTCACGGCCACATCTTTCAACAGGGCAGTTTGTCCGGCAACAGTGATGGGAATTTGTGACAGGCGATAAGCTTTTGATTTGGCAATACCACCAGCGCCGCCGATCTGCATTTCAAATGAATAACCGGCCGTATCGACCAGTGTTTTATAATCGTGGTAAAATGGTTCATTTAAAAAAGTGAACTGGGCGCCGGTATCGAATGTAAAAGCCAGAGTATCGGTATTGTAACCAACCGAGATCACCGGCAACAATTCATCAACGCCAAAATTGCGGATGTTACGGTCAACGGCTACCTGCGGCACGGTAAGGTTATTTTTATCGATGTGTATTTCCTGTAATTGTTCAATAATGGGGAAGCCCAGAATGCCTTTGATCTTATACTGGCCGCGTGCAAAGGAAAGCGAACTGTCGGGAAAGATCATGAATACTGCATGCTGCACTACAATATTGCCCAACCGTAATTCATCGGCAATGCCCAGGCTGGCATTAACCTGCAAACCGGTAATGGCCCTTACTTTAAACCGCACATTCAATTTACGCAGGTTGGCTTTACGGGCATAGGATTCCGTTATTACGGAAATATTGGCGCCGGTATCGAATACAAAATAATAAGAACTGTCGACAAAACTTACCGGAACGGTGATTAAACCAGCCAGATCGCGCCGGTAGCCGATCTGATTATCACTAGAGATAACCGTGATTTGTGCCGGCACATCCTGTAATCCTTTCCAGATAAGATCAGAATTGCGAACATCTTCCCGTTCTTCGGGCGACAGCGCACTCCGGTATTTGTGCAATAAAAGCTGGGTGGCAAGATGGGCGTCGCGGTACTGGAACAGCTTTACATGATTATCGATCTTCTTCATCAGCAAATAGCCGATCTGGATGCTCGTAAGCTGATCTTTGTGAACTGCCAGCAACTGGGCTATTTCATTGTTGGAAGTGGTTAGATCGTGAAAAAAGTTATGTAAAAAAGCCTGGTAATACAATCTTTTATAAGCTGGCAGGTCCCTGTATGCATCACTTTGCAATTGGCGTTGCAGTTCAAAAAAATGCCGGTGCACCAACAGGCTGTCCAGCGGGTTGCGATCGGCAGCCTGCAATACAAATCCCGTAAAAAAGCAAATAAAGAATAATAATATCCGCATGGTCTCAAAATTAAGCTACCTTATCTTTGTTCCGTTATGAAAAAAAATGAATTAATCAATGAATTGATACAAACACGCAGGAGTGTGTTTACACAACAATTTGAAGCGGGAAAAGTTATTCCGGATGAGATCATTTGGCAAGCCCTTGAAAACGCCAACTGGGCGCCCAACCACAAGTTTACCGAACCCTGGCGGTTTACCGTTTTTACCGGTAATGGTTTACAAAAACTGGCCGAACAACAGGCTGAGATCTATAAAAAATATGCCGGCCCAAAATTCAAACAAAATAAATACGAGCAAATGCAGGTAACGCCCCAACAATGCTCGCACGTGATTGCCATAGGCTGCAAACGCCATACAGACCAGCTGCCCGAAATGGAAGAAATTGCGGCGGTAGCCTGCGCCGTACAGAATATTTATCTTACTATTTCTGCGTACGGGAATATTGGCGGTTACTGGAGCACCGGCGGCATTACTTTTATTGAAGAAGCAAAATCATTATTTGGTTTGGGGCACGATGATGTGCTGATGGGTTTCTTTTACCTGGGTTATGTAAAAGTTCCATCTGTTGCGGGTAAACGAAAACCGGTGCAGGAAAAAGTTACGTGGATAAATTAGGACTGGGATAATGGGATTGATGGGATTATGCGATAACGGATAATGTGCAAATTGGGAAGAAAATTTATTGGCAGGAGTGTGCTGAATCTGGTTTTAGGCAGGGTTTTGGCTCAAATTTTTGGGTGAAAGGCGCTTAATTGAAATCCTTGAAGTTTTTGCTGCTGCGATAACCCAGCCAGATAAAAATGACAGGAATAAACAGGATTAAAATCAGGGAGATTAAACCAAGCATACAAATCATTTTTTAATAGGATGCAGACCGGTTATTAAACGCATAAAGTATGTAGTTTATTATAAGTAGTTTCCCTAATAGGGTATAAAATTGAACCGGGCCCGGTTAACATGATCTGGATCATGCATTTCAGTTCAAAAGTTTCAGGTTACTGGGTTCAGGTTTCAGATTTATGGGTTTGTAAGTTCTTGAGTTAGTAAATTCTTTGGTTGCCGGTTTACCGGTTCGCGGCTCATTTAGTTGCCAGTTACCGGTTTTTTGAGCTGGCCCCGCGGCGTCCGACCGAATACCTGAAAGAATTTATTCCTGCAGGAATTCTTCC